>CBDUYQ010000040.1:0-7886 GCA_965371475.1 uncultured bacterium | reverse complement strand
TCCTTGTACCGCCAGTGGGAAGCGATGCCCTGCTCGGCCACCCGGTGCATCTTCCCGGTGCGAATCTGGACCTCGAAGGGCTGCCCCGAAGGCGAGATCACCGACGTATGCAGCGCCTGGTAGAGGTTCGAGCGTGGCATGGCGATGTAGTCCTTGAAGCGCCCGGGCACCGGCTGCCAGAGTTGGTGGACCGTACCCAGCGCGGCGTAACAGTTTTTAACCGAATCGGTGACTACGCGCACCGCCAGCAGGTCGTAAATCTGGTCGAGCGCAATACCCTGGCGGGCCATCTTCTGGTGGATGGAGTAGCGCCGCTTAATCCGACCCTCGACCTCGGCGGGCAACCCGGCAGCTTCCAGATCTTTCACCAGGTCTTTTTGCACCGCTTCGAGGAAGCGGTCGTTGAGCGAGCGCCGCTCCTCCAGTTCTTTGCCGATGTGTTCATACTCCTCCGGTTCGAGGTGGCAAAAGGCGAGGTCTTCCAACTGGCCGCGAACGCGACCCATGCCGAGGCGGTGGGCGATCGGGGCGTAGATTTCCAGCGTTTCCTGCGCCACGCGCCGTCTCTTATCCGGGGCCAGGGGCTCGAGGGTGCGCATGTTGTGCAGCCGGTCGGCCAGTTTGATGAGGATAACGCGGACGTCATCGACCATGGCGAGGAGCATCTTGCGGAGGTTTTCCGCCTGTACGGTTTCGCCGCTGGAGAACTTCAGGCGGCTGATCTTGGTAACACCGTCCACCAGCCGGGCGACGTGCGGGCCGAACTGCTCTTCTACCAGGAGGCGGTCGGCTTCCGTATCCTCCACCACATCGTGCAGCAGGCCCACGCAGAGCGTGGTTACGTCCAGGCGCATTTCCGCCAGCAGGTGGGCCACCTCCAGCGGATGCGAGACGAAGGGCTCGCCTGAAGCGCGGGTCTGCGCGCCGTGCTGCCGGACAGAGAAATCATAGGCACGGCGGAGCAGGTCGAGGTCGTCCTGTGGCCGGTACTGCCGGACCTTTTCGAGAAACTCGTCAAAGCGGGCGTCGGTCGGCAGACGGCGGCCGGGCGCCGGTTCAAGGCTGGGGCTGGACTGGCTCATGGGAGTCCCCAAAAGAAAAAGCCCGGTCCCTTGCGGGACCGAGCTTTATTGTAGCAAAGCTGTGCGCTCAGGATGCCGGGGCGGTTTCTACCGCCTCTTTCTTCAGCCGCTCGGTGGTCTCTTTGTGCCGGTCCACCATGGCATCGGCTTTGTCAAGAAATTCTTCGCGGCCGTCGCCTTCGAGCAGGTCGGCCTTTTCGCGGTACAACAGGTTCATGTAGGCCATGGCCTCCAGGTAGTTGGGGTTGATCAGGAGGGCTTTCTTCAGAGCTTCAATGCCATCTTCGACCCTTTCGGTGTTGGTTTCCGCCAGCTTCAGCCGTTGGCGGCGGGGGATGGGCCGCTCCGGAGCGTTCTGTATTTTGAGGTCGACGCGCACACTCATGCGCTCCGCGTAGGTCGCAGTCCAGTCGATCACCCCGATGGCGTAGTAGTGTTCGGGGTTTTCCGGGTCGAGTTCGTTCAACTGGCGCCGGACCTCCTTGGCTTTGTCCCATTCTTTCAGGTTGAAATAGATGGAGGCAATATTTTGGAGCGCACTGAGATTGCCGGGGTCGCGCTCCAAAACCTTCTCAAACTCCGCAATCGCCACGGCGGCTATCTTGCGGTTCTTTTCCGACTGCGCGCCGGGGACAAACTGGCTGGCATAGGCGGTAGCCAGGTAGAGCTGGGCGTTCAGCAGTTCCGGGTCCAGGTCAATGGAGGTTTTGAAATGGTCGATAGCCCCGTTGATGTCACCGCCCTTGAAGGCGCGCACACCCTTGTTCAGTTCGTCGCGGGCTTTGAGCTTGGCGCAGCCGGCCAGCAGGGGAAGCATCAACAGGAGCAATACCAGGGCAATCTGCTTCGCTCGTAGAACTTTCATCGCTGCCTTCTCTCCCTCTTGGTTTTGCGGGCGGCCAGAAGCCGCCGGAATCACTCGCCCGCCTCGACGTCGGCGGTCATCAGGCCAATCTTGTCGATGCCGATGCTCTTGGCCACATCAATGGCTCGGGCGACGTGCGACCACTCCACGTTGTCTTCGGCCTTGACGAAGGCGATCTTCTCGGCGCGGGTTTTGAAAATTTCCTCCAGGCGAAAGCTCAGCGCTTCCCAGTTCGACTCTTCCTGGTTGATTTTGACGCTCGAGGTCAGGCAGGAGCGGTCCGAGCAGGCAAGTTGGATGACCACCGTGCGGACATCAGCAGGGTTACTGTCCTGGTTCGGGTTGGGTTGGGGGACCAGCGCGTCCAGCCCTTTGGGGGTCAGGGGCGAGACCACCATAAAGATGATGATCAACACCAGAAGAATATCAATCAGCGGGACGATGTTCGGCTCTGAGAGCGAGCCGCCCTTCTTCCCCATGCTAATGCCCATGCTGTTTTCTCCTTAGGCCGGCGGCTTACTGGCTACCGGAAGAGTCATCATCATCATCCGGCAGGTTCAACTCAAGCTCCGGAACCTCGGAGGACTCCCGTCCACCGGTCCGCTCGGTCAGAAGGCCGAGCTTATCCACGCCCAGAGAACGGACCTCGTCCACCAGCTTGGAGACATCGCCGAAGCGGGCGCGGCGGTCGCTCTTGATGTACACGGTCTTGACGGAGGTGGCCTCCCACAGGTCGGCTACCTTTTCGACCACCTGTTCCAGGGGCAACTGTTCGTTGCCGAGGTAGATCCTGCCGTCCTTGCCCACCGCCAGCAGGATGGCATCGTCCTGGTCGGCTGCTTTCATGTCAATGGCGGTATCCGTGATAGCCATGTCCACGCTCATGCCTTTCTGCATCATGGGCGTCACCACCATGAAAATAATGAGCAGGACCAGCATGATGTCCGCCATGGGGACAACGTTGGGTTCCGAGGTTACGTCCGGGGCCTGGGGTTTGTATGCCATAGTCTTTCCGTCCGGGGGCGCCTACTTTTTCTCGCGGCGGATGATGAAGTAGTTGACCAGCTCCTTGGAACTGTTATCCATCTCCACGTCGAAGGCTTCGATCTTGTCGACAAAGTAGTTGTAAGCCCACACAGCGGGCACAGCAACGAACAGGCCGATGGCGGTCGCCACCAGCGCCTCGGAAATCCCGCCGGCCACAGCCGACAGGCCGGTCGCCTTGGACTTCGCAATTTGTTTGAACGCGTTGATGATGCCCACCACGGTGCCGAACAGACCCACGAAAGGAGCGGTAGAACCGATGGTGGCCAGGGTGCCGAGGCCACGCTTCAAATCGGCATGCACCAGCGCCACGGAGCGGTCGAGCCCACGCTGGCTGGCGGAAATAATTTCGTCCTCGGGCATGCCACTGCTCTGCGAGGACTGGAACTCCTGCAGCCCGGTGGCGACGACCTTGGCGATGTGGCTCTTCTTGTTGCGCTCGGCAATCTTGATGGCCTCTTCGAGCTTGCCCTGGCGCAGCACGCCGGCGACAGCCTGCACGAAGTAGCGCGACTGCTTGCGCGAGGCCGTGTAGGTGACGAAGCGGTCTATCATCACGCCCACCGACCAGGCCGACATAATGAAGAGCAAAACTACTACTGCCCTCGCCAAAAAGCCCATCTGTCCCCACATGGACCGAAGGTCCCAACCTACAGTGGGTTCTTGCAAAAGTAATACCATCCCCAACAGGTACAACGTAGTTAACATTGAATCATTCCTCCCGAAAAGTTGTGATGCCTGAAAGTCTCCCCTGGTTTGTCCAGCATTTCCTCATAGGGATAACTACATTCTGAAAATGATATCTATCAGCGTAATCACCTCGACCGGCTGACCGTTGAGCAGCGTGGGAGCATAGCGCCACTGCTGCACCGCCTGGATAGCCGCTTGTGTCAACAAAGGGTGCCCGCTGAGGGGCTTAAGGTTTTGAATACTGCCGTCCCGGCTAATGGTCGCTTCCAGCCGCACGGTGCCGGTAATGCGGGCCTGCCGGGCAATCGGCGGGAAGACAGGCTGTACATAACGCACCCGCTTGGCTTCCTGCACACCGGAACTTATACGGATGGGGGCCGCCGGGGGCGGAGGCGCGGCGGAGGGTATCCCTCCAATCACGCTGCCGATAACACCTCCCATTTGCCCGCCACCTATGCCGCCGGGCACACCGCCCATCACACCACCGACATCGGGCGGGATTTCCTCTTCGATAATCTCGGCGATTTCCTTCGGGATGACCTTGGGGGCAATCACTTTACCGGCCTGCACCTGACTGACGCGGCGGACGACGCGGCGGATCACTTTGGCGGGGGGCGGCGGGGGCGGCGGAGGCGGCGGAGGCGCCGCCAGGAAGGTCAACTGCATGCTCTCCGGCAGGGCCTCCATCTGAATCATGGTGACCAGTATTATGGAAACAATCAAAAGCGCCTGGAATGCCAGAGAAATGGCGAAGGCCCAAGGATTGGTCCTTCTTCTGTTTACCGGTGACGAATCTACCAGATCGTCAAACATACCGAATCCCCCTATAAAACCAGTACTTATGCCGGGCTTGGAGCAAAATTACAGCGTACCGGAGAATCTTAAGTGCCAATGCCTATGCTACCCTAGCCCTAGTCGCCTTTCCCCGCTCCTTCCATCCTACCACAATCGGGCTGGCAATAAATATACTCGAATAGGTCCCCACCAGGACGCCCACCACCAGGGTGAAAGCAAACCCGTGGAGTACCTCCCCCCCCAGAAAAAACAGGGCTAGAACTGTCACAAAGGTCAGCCCGGAAGTCAAAACCGTACGGCTAAGTGTCTGATTTATACTGCGGTTAACCAGGCCGGCGAAGCTCTCCTTCCGGAGCAGCCGGGTGTTTTCCCGTATCCGGTCGAAGGTCACAATCGTGTCGTTGACCGAGTAGCCCACCAGGGTCAGCAGCGCGGCGACCGTGTTCAGGCTGAACTCGTAATTAAAGACCGAGAGCAAACCAAGCGTTATCAGTACATCATGAAAGACGGCGATCACGGCGGCGGTCCCGTAAATCCATTCGCGGAAGCGAAACCCGATATAGAAAAGCATGCCCCCCAGCGCAAGTCCGGTGGCCCACAGGGCCTGCTCCCGAAGCTGCTGTCCCACTTTGGGACCCACCACTTCCACTTTTCGGACGACGAAAGGCGCCAGGACGGTTTCCTGCTCCAGGCGGTTTACCACCGCCGGGGGGACGCCCTCCACCGACCGAAGCTCGTCGAAACTCGCCAGCAACCCGCTGCGCTGGGTGTCGCGATAGGTGGTGATGGCCTCCGCGATGGCGCTGTAGCGGGCGGTGGCTTCCGAAGGTGTGGCCGCCAGCGCCAGCGGATCGATTTGCCCGAGGGTGTCCTGCAAAGCGTCCGTGCCGAGGTTGTTAAGGTCACGCCCGTCGCCGGCAACCGAAAAGGCCTCCTGCAAGGCGGCGACAATCGCCTGCCGGGTGGCGTCGAGGTCTTCCGCCCCCTGGCCGTCACCAATCTGCTCGGCGGCGATGATAATCTCGTTGTTAGCGGCGGGGCCGTAGCTCTGGATGGTGCTCGAACCCAGACTCAACTCCTGCAACTTGTTCCGGATAGCATCGGTGTCCGGCGTGGAACGGAACTTCACATAAACGTGGGTGCCGCCCTCGAAATCAATGCCGAATTGCGGGCCGCCCTTGCTCCAGAGCGAGCCGACGCCGGCCAGAATCAGGAAGAGAGACATCCCGGCAAAGATCATCTTCTTGCCGAGGAAGTCGAAGTTGGGGTTGTGAAAAAATTCAAACATTTTAAATGCTCAAGCTGGTAGGCCGGGCCTGCCGGCTGAGAATAAAGTCGAAAATCGCGCGCGAAACATAAACGGCCGCGAACAGGTTGGCCAGCAATCCCACGGTAAGCGTAACCGCAAACCCCCGAATCGGACCCGCGCCGAACCCGTAGAGGAACACCGCAGCGATAATTGTCGTCACGTTAGTGTCGAAGATGGTAGTAAAGGCGCGCTCGAATCCGTTTTCCACCGCCGAGACCATACTCTTCCCCGCTCGAATTTCCTCCCGGATGCGCTCAAAGATGAGCACGTTAGCGTCCACCGCCATGCCGATGGTCAGCAGCACGCCGGCAATCCCCGGCAGGGTGAGCGTCGCGCCGGCGTAGGCCAGCACCGCCAGCAACAAGACCAGGTTCAGCACCAGCGCCACCACCGCGTTCACACCGGAGAGCCGGTAGTACACCAGCATGAAAACGACCACACCCAGGAAGCCGGCGCCGATGGCCAGCATCCCCGCCCGGATGGAGTCTGCGCCCAGCGACGGCCCCACTGTGCGCTCTTCCAGGTAATGGAGGGAAGCCGGCAGCGAACCGGAACGGAGAATCAGGGCCAGGTCCAAAGCCTCCTGCTGGGAGAAACCGCCGGAAATCTGGCCGAAATCGTCAATGCGGCCCTGAATGGTGGCAACCGACTGGATGCGGTTGTCGAGCACGACGGCCAGCAGGTTATTGATATTGCGCTCGGTGAACGGCCCGAAGCGGCTGGCGCCATCGTTGCTCAGGGTGAAATCCACCGCGTAGGAGCCCGGGCTTTGCGGATCCACGCCGGCGCGGGCGTTGCGCAGGTCGCGCCCGGTCACCGCGGAACTACGGCTGACGACATACCAGGAAGTGCGGCCATTTTCCACCAACGGCAGCAGCATGGTGTCCGGCGGCAGTATGCCTCCGTGACGCGAAAGCGCATCCGGCTGGCTGTTATAGGGCCCGGACAGGGCCAGTTTGAGTTCCAGCATGGCAGTCGATTGCAGAATGTTACGTACCCGCGCCGGGTCGTCCACGCCGGGCAACTGCACCAGAATTTCCCACTCGCCCAAGCCGTGCTCGGCGATGGTCGGTTCGGAAACTCCCAGGGCGTCCACGCGCTGCCGGATGGTGCTGATGGAGTTTCGGTGCGCTTGCGTGCGCAACTGCGACTGGTAGGTCGGGGTCATCTCCAGGACGAACCCGGAATCCTCCGCCGGCAGGCTGCCGACATTGTACCCGCCCGTGCCGCTGTAGTTATCCCGCAACAGGTTGCGCGCCAGAGTACGCTGGTCCGACTGAATCCCCGTAACCAACACGTGGGTCTTGTCCTGCTTGCGGATGGAACCGAAGTTCACGCCCTGGTCGCGGAACAAGGTGCGAACCCGTTCAGTGAGCTGGTCGGATTCAGCGTTCACCGCCTCTTCGACCTCCACCTGCAAAATCATGTGCATGCCGCCGCGGAG
The DNA here is from genome assembly GCA_965371475.1 of uncultured bacterium. Taxonomy (GTDB): domain Bacteria; phylum Acidobacteriota; class Terriglobia; order Acidiferrales; family 2-02-FULL-67-57; genus CBDUYQ01. The sequence continues at coordinate 657 of CBDUYQ010000040.1, read as the reverse complement.
GTCGAGCCCAAAGTTGATGCGCCCGGCCAGGTTGGAGCGGACCTGGTCAATGCTGGTGGGGAAGGAAAACTGGGTATTGCCTTCCGAGTCTTTGCTGAAGGAGAACAACCCCAGCAGGGAAATCACCACCACCACGGCGATGAGTACAAACTTGTTGCGCAAATTGGACTTCATCGCTTTTCGACTATCCCCCTACCCTTTGGATGCCTCGTCCGGGCCTGCCTGATGCCCGGCTATGTAGCTCCGCATAACCTCAATGCGGACGTTATCGGCCACGCGCAGGGTCACTACCTTTTCCTTCACGCCGACGACGGTCCCCATCACTCCGCCGGAAGTGACAACCTTGTCGCCGTTCTTGAGCGCTTCCAGCATCCCCTGCTGCTTCTTGCGCTGGCGCTGGGCCGGCATAATCAGAATAAAATAGAAAATACCGAGAATCAGGAAGAGGAAGATAAAACTTTCCCAGCCGCCGCCCGACGGCGCCTGTGCCTGCGCCAGCCCGGCCAGCAAATGATTCCACACTTCCGGTATCCCAACCTGTCCCAAAAGGAGTTCCCTTCCGGTGCAAACGGAAGCCGCCACCCTACAGCCCGCAACGGCAACGGTTCGTAAAGAAAAATAGGATGCCCGACCACAGCAGGGCTTGTCAACCCGGCC
>CBDUYQ010000039.1:0-7892 GCA_965371475.1 uncultured bacterium | reverse complement strand
TCCCCTAAAATCCGTTCATGTCGTTCCTGAACCTGTTTCTGGTTTTCCTCGGCATTTTCGTGCTGGTAACCGGGTACCGCTTCGTCACCCACCTGCAACGCTTCCAGCGGCGTCACCAAAATCAGGCAACCACGGACGCCCGCCTGCAAGCCCGCATCGCCATCGCAAACACAGAAACCATCCCGAGCAGTCCTGCGCCCAGCCCGCAAACCCTGGCCCGCGAACAGCAGGTCTTGCAGGCTATGTGTACAAGTCCGGCGGACACGGGGATGCGGGAACTGGGGCTGGTTTTATTGCCGGACTACTCATTTCAGAAAACGTCCCACCAGCAGGTTTTCAATGCGCTGCAAGAAATCCCCACCGGCGACCCGAAAAAAATTCGCGCGCTGCTGCCCGCGCACCTGACCCGCAAAGGGTTTCCCGACCTCGACTGCGGACCTTTTCTGACGCCCTTGGAATTTTCTGCAGAAGAAATAAAGGAACAGATGAAGTCACTGGCGGGACTTACGGGCCTTACGAACGCGGAATGACCGCCGTCTTGCCGTGCGGGTTTTCCCACCGCCCGGCAATGGCCAAGCCGCAGGAAGGACAATGCCCTTTCGCTAAATGGTTTTCCATCACCGAGTGCCACGACCGCTGGACCAATACCTCGCCGCACTCCGGGCAGTAAGTATTGGCCGCCTCCGTGAAGATGTTTCCTTCGTAGACGAACTTCAACCCGGTCTCCAGCGCAAGGCGGCGGGCCCGGTGCAAGGTTTCCGGAGGGGTACGGCCCACATCGCGCAGCTTGAAGTCGGGGTGGAAAGCGGTAAAGTGCAGCGGCACATCCGCGCCCAGGTTTTCCAACACCCACTCGGAAAGCTCCCGGATTTCCTTGTCGCCGTCGTTGTGGCCGGGGATGAGCAGCGTGGTAAGTTCAAACCAGACATCGGTCTCGTGCTTCAACCATTTCAGAGTTTCCAGCACCGGCGCAAGATGCGTGAGCGTTACGCGGCTGTAGAAATCTTCGGTGAATGCCTTGAGGTCCACGTTAGCGGCGTCGATGTGGTCATAGATGTCGAAAAACGCCTCGCGGGTCACGTAGCCGTTAGTGACCATTACGGTGTTGATGCCCTCCCGCCGCGCCAACTTGGCGGTGTCGATAACGTACTCGGCCCAGATGGTGGGCTCGTTGAAGGTAAAGGCGATGCTGGGGCAGTCGTTCTGCTTTGCCATTTCGACCACCTGGTACGGTTCGAGCGTGACTGAGTTCACCTGATCGGACTTGGCCTTGGAGATCTCCCAGTTCTGGCAGAAGAAGCAGCCCATGTTGCACCCGGCCGCGCCCAGCGAGAGGATTTTGGTTCCCGGCAGGAAATGGTTGAGCGGTTTCTTCTCAATCGGGTCAATCTGCTTCGCCGCGGGCCGCCCGTAGCCGAGGTTGTAGAGCGTGCCGCCCCGGTTTACCCGGATGTAGCAAAAGCCCACCTGGCCCTCGTTGATGTGGCAGTGCCGCGGGCACAGGTAGCAGTGCGTCCGCCCTCCGGGTTCGGACTCCCACCAGCGCGCTACCTGAGCCGCTTGGGGCTGGGGTGAAAGTATCGGGAGTGTCTCCGCCATGGGTCTGCCTTACTTACCTCTCACCAAATACTACGCCAGGTAAAACTCCCGCTCAAGCCATCTCTTCTTTCTCCAACTCCTCCGCCCAGCGGAGGAAAGCAAGCAGTCGCCGCCGCTCGCGCCAGCACAGGCGAAAAAACTCGCCCGCAGTCACCGCCTCGGCGGGTACGCCAAAAAAGGTTTCCAATCGCCAGCGCAGGTAGGGGCTGGCCCAAGGCCGCAACCGATAACCCTTGGCCGTCCGCCAGTAGTATTTAATGGCGTAGAACATCACTTCTTTGCCGGAGCTACCCAAATCCTGTCCGTCACCGGCTTGCCCAGATGAACTGTCTTGCCGGCGATGGCCAGGTGCAGGGTGTCGTCGTAGTCCTTGTGCTCAACCAGCATGCGCGTGCCGGGCCGGAGCCGTTGCGTGTCCAAATAGGTCAAAAACTCCTCACTCTCCTCGGAGACAAAGCGTATCTCAATCCGGTTGCCGATTTCCACGTCGCTCAAGCGACACACTTTGGCGGCCCTCCGGGCGCGGGCAGAGTCACCAGCCAGCGGGTTGCCATGCGGACAGGTGCTGTTCTTCCCAAAGTATTTCAGCAGTAGCGCCTCCACTTCAGGTGAGATGGCATGCTCCAGCTTTTCCGCCTCCTCATGCACCCGGGTCCAGGCCATACCCAGGACGTCGGTCAGGAGTTTCTCCGCCAGCCGATGGCGCATGACAAGGTGTTGCCCCAGATCCCGCCCCTTGGCCGTCAACCGGATGCGTCCCCGCGGCCCCAGCCGGACCATGCCATTGCGGGAAAGCCGTTTCAACGCATTGGTGACCGCAGGAGGCGTAACACCCAGCCGTTCGGCCAACCGCACACTGATAGGGTCCTGCTCCTCCTGAAGCATCTTCCAGATGGCCTTCAGGTAATCTTCCTGCGAGACGCTGGCGCCCAAGCTGCTGCGCCGACCTTTGGTAGAAGCTTTCTCCATACGAGAAATTATAACAGGCAGTATGCCGGAAGAAAAAATAGAATCCTGGCCCACACAAAAATACCAGTCAGGCGGATACCGATTCCGGGGGATCCCCGCCAGAGGGGGCCTGCAACCGGCGCACCAGGTCGTCCACCTGCTCTTCGAGCATATCCCGAACTGCGCGGTACTCTTTCAGCGGACCCTGAAAGGGATCGGGGATGTCCCACTCTTCCCGCCGCCCGGAATACTCCGGCGCCACCGAGCCGGGCGGCAGCGAACTCATATTAACCAGAAGGTTCACCTGGTCCCAGTCGATGGCATCGAGACCTTTGGACACCTGACCATCGAGAGAGATTCCCTTCTCCTGCATGGTCTCTACGATTTCCGGGGGGATAAGGCCCAGCGGGTGGACCCCCGAGCTCAAAGCCTCCAGCCAGTCGATCTGCTTGTGCCGGAGAAAACCCTCGGCCATCTGGCTGCGGCAGGCATTGCCGAAACAGACAAACACCACCCGGAAGCGTTCGACGGCATTGGGATCAAAAGAAAAAGGAGTGTCCGTCCCGAACTCCGGCGTGGTTCCCACACTTATACCCTCTGCACGGCCCCCTCGTTCTTCGCAGAGTGAACCATAGCAAGAAAATACCGGTGGAAACAGGGGTCGCCGGAAAGCTCCGGATGAAACGTCGCGGCGAGACAGTGCCCCTGCCGGACGCAAACCGGCTCCCCCTCACATTCGGCCAGGACTTCCGCCTGCGCTGCCACATCCCGAATCCGGGGCGCGCGGATGAAGACCATCTCCACCGGCTCCGGGGAAAGTGATGTGGTTCCCTGCCGGACTGCGCTGGCAAGCTGGCGGCCATACCCGTTGCGCTCGACGGTAATATCCATTAAGTCCAGGGAGGCTTGCGGCGGGTTTAAGACTTCCCGCGCCAGAAGAATCGCACCGGCGCAGGTCCCGAAAATGGGCTTGCCTTCCTCCGGCAGGCGGCGCAGCCTCTCGAGGAAATCGCCCTCCTCCAGGAATTTCAAGAAAGTAGTGCTCTCGCCGCCCGGAATTATCAGGCCATCGACAAGAGACAACTCATCCACACTCCGCACCAAGGTGTGTTCGGCTGCAAGACGCTCAAGCATCCGAACGTGTGCCTCGTAGTCCCCTTGCAGCGCCAGCACACCAATCCGCATGATGCTTGGCCTACCAGCCCCGTGTCTGGAGCAGTTCCTTCTCTTCCAACTGCCGGATGTCGAGTCCCTTCATGGCCTCGCCCAGCTCCTCGGAGGCTTCCAGCAGCGCCTTGGGATCGTCGAAGTGGGTGGCGGCTTTTACGATGGCGCGGGCGCGGACTTCCGGATCCTCCGATTTGAAGATGCCCGACCCGACAAACACAGTCTCGGCGCCGAGTTGCCGGACCAGGGCCGCATCAGCGGGCGTAGCGATGCCGCCGGCGGAGAAGTTCGGAACGGGGAGCTCGCCGTTTTCCGCCACCCAGCGGACGAGTTCCAGCGGCGCAGCCAGGCGCTTGGATTCCGCCATCAATTCTTCCTTGCCCATCACCGTCAACTTTCGCATGTCGCCGATAATGGCGCGCATGTGGCGCACAGCTTCCACCACGTTGCCGGAGCCGGCCTCACCCTTGGTGCGGATCATGGCCGCACCCTCGGCAATGCGCCGCAAGGCCTCGCCCAGGTTCCGGCAGCCGCAGACGAACGGGACCTTGAAATCCCATTTGTTGACGTGGTGTTCCTCATCGGCGGGGGTCAGTACTTCGCTCTCGTCGATGAAGTCCACTTTCAAAGCTTCCAGCACCTGCGCTTCCACAAAGTGGCCGATGCGGACCTTGGCCATCACGGGGATGGAAACCGTCTCCATAATCTCGCGCAACACCCGAATCGAAGACATGCGGGCCACACCACCATCCTTGCGGATGTCCGCCGGGACGCGCTCGAGCGCCATTACGGCGCAGGCGCCGGCCTCTTCGGCAATTTTGGCCTGCGCGGCGGTGGTGACGTCCATAATGACGCCGCCCTTGAGCATCTCCGCCAGACCGACTTTGACCTTCCACTGTTTGTCTGTAAAAATATTCATCTCACCTGCACCTCTCTTTCTCTTTTGCATGGAAACTTTCTGCCGATAATTTACACCAGGGCAACACGGGCGCCTTCCTCCCATTCGCGGCCTTCGCGCCGCCGCTGTCCAAGTTCTTTCCGCACCAGGCCGCCCAAAATTTTCACACCCTCTTCAATCTGCTTTTCCGTGACACCGGTGAAACCCAGCCGCAAGGTATTGACTTCGGGTGCTTGCAGGTAAAAGAAGCGTCCGGGCGTGAATGCCACATTTTTCTCGCGCGCCTTGTAGAGCAACGCGCCGGTATCCAGCCCTTTGGGAAACCGCACCCAAATGGTCATACCGCCTTCGGGCCGTGTCCAACTGGCCCCTTCCGGCATGTGGGCTGCCAGCGACTTCTCCATCATCTGGAGATTTCCCCGGTAAATCTTCCGGGTCCTCTTCAGCAATTTATGGAGCAGGCCCCGCTGGCCGAACTCCGCCAGTGCAGCCTGTGACAGTTGGTCAGTGTGTAGATCGGTCGCCTGCTTGGCCAGCCGCAACCGTTCAATCACCGGAGGGCTGGCCACCATCCAACCTACGCGCAAGCCGGGGAAACCCATCTTGGAAAAACTGTCAACCTGAATAACAAGCCCGTGCGTATCCAGTGCCTTCAAGGTGGGCAACTCTCGCCCACGCAAACGGAGAGAACCATAGATGTTGTCTTCGACAATGGGGACTTGGTGGCGCAGCGCCAGCTGCAATACCCGGTGACGGTCTTCCAATGACATCGTTGTCCCGGTGGGGTTGTGGAAAGTAGGCGTCAGGATAATCAGCCGGATGCGGTGCTGTTGCAGCATGGATTCCAAACAGTCAACATTGAGGCCTTCATCCCGCACCTCAATTCCCAGGCACTTGACTCCGCCGCTGTTGAAGGTTTGAATGGCGCCGGGATAGACCGGGTTCTCCACGGCCACAACGTCGCCGGGCCGCAGAAAAACTTTCTTTACCAGGTCGAGCGCCTGCTGGCAGCCGCTGGTGATAAGCAACTCATCGTTCCCCGCCCGGATGCCCTTCTCCTCCAGCACCCCGCGCAGATACCCTTTCAGCGGGGGATAGCCTCCGCTGGGACCAATCTGCAACAGCCGGTGCCCGTCCCGGCGAAGGACATCGCTGCAACAACGGCGGAACTCCTCCACCGGGAAAAGTTCATCGGAGGGGCGCGCAAGCGAAAAGGAAATCAGGTTCCCGTTACTGTTCTCCGATAAATGGTCGCAGCCCAGCGCGTCCAAAGGTTCCTCGGCTCGCGCATCGGCGAACAACCAGGTCCATAGGTACTGGCTGCCGAGGCTGGCTGTATAAGGTTCCGGTTCAGGGACAGTGGCAGCAGGCTCCAGCCCGCGCGCGACATAGGTGCCGCGACCCACGTGCCCGACAATCCAGCCGTCGGCTTCCAGTTCCGCGTAAGCGTTGGCCACCGTGGTGCGGTGGACATTGAGACGTGTGGCCAGGTCCCTTGTGGGGGGAAGCCGCTCCCCAATCGGCAAAGCACCTTTGGTGATCAGTTGCCGAAGCTGATCGCGAATCTGCCGGTAGAGCGGCACCGGGCTGGCCGGATCCAGTTGAAGTACCATGGTCTGATTGTCTCTCCTATGGCTCCAATATAGTCTATATAATCCTAACGTAAAGCGCCATATTGTCTCTTGCACTAAAAACAATAGAAACTGCAACTGTTTTATTATCAGCGAGATAAGTATCGGTGGTTGTGCCAGATTGGTTTCAGATCTACAGCCCTTGAATAAAGGGGTTGTGCTCGCGCTCTGAACCGATGGTTGTGGCGGGCCCATGGCCACAGTAGACTTCAGTCTCGTCATCCAGAGTCAATAGGTTGGAGTAGATGGAGCGGAGAATTGTTTCCATCGACCCGCCCCAGAGGTCGGTCCTTCCGATGCTTCCGGCAAAGAGGGTGTCCCCTGCCAGCAACACCTTCTGCTCCGGCAAGTGGAGGCAGATGCTGCCGGGGCTGTGGCCGGGCGTGTGCAAAACATTGGCCCGAAGGTTTTCACCCCAGGCAATCTCGTCACCGGGCTTTAGCCCCAAGTCCAGGCTGGCGGCTTCCGGAGGCGGCATACCGATGAAAGACGCCTGTGTGGCCAGATTTTCCAGCAGCCACAGGTCCTCGGGATGCATAGCGACGGGTGCGCCAGTGACTTTTTTCAGTTTGGCCGCCCCGCCGACATGGTCTATATGTGCATGGGTAATGACAATGTATTTGACCTTGAGGCTGTACCGGTCCAGCACCTCCAGAATCTTTTCGATCTCATCCCCGGGGTCCACCACAATGGCCTCGCGCGTTACGGGGTCGCCCACCACCGAGCAGTTGCATTGCAACCACCCGACCGGCAGAACTTCATGGATTAACTGTTTCGGCTCGTTCATGGGGAAAAGCTGGTCATGCTCCTTAAAAACCTTCGACGGCGCTCAGTATAGCACCCACGCTTCCCGGTCCCTTTATCAGCACTTGCCAATACCAGCTACACGCTGCAACATAGAGACTTATCGACCCAAACAAATCCTGGGAGGACTTATGGCCAGTCTAAGTAACGACACGGTAGCGCAGATGTTGGAGGAGTTGCCCGGCTGGGAACTGCAAGGCAAGACAATCATAAAAACTTTTATTTTTACCGACTTCCTGCGTGCCATGGGATTTTTGAACGCAGTAGCCACTACTGCGGAAGGCGCCCAGCACCATCCCGACATGACCATCAGCTACAACAAGATCACGATGGTACTCACAACCCATTCCGAAGGCGGACTGACGGACAAAGACTTTGACATGGCCGGGAAGATTGAAGCCTTGAACATCTAGCCAGCCTCTACGCCTTCACGAGGATTACCAAGTGACACAAGAACGCCACTCCTGCCTGCATGACCAACTGGAAGCCGCGGGCGCCCGGTTTGTCTCTCGGACGGGTTGCTGGCTTGCCGGCGGGTTTACCTCCGTGGAGGAGGAATGCCGGGCCGTGCGCTCGGCCGCCGGGGTCATCGACCGGACGGACCGGGGTTTCCTTACCGCCACCGGCAACGATGCCGACCGCTTCCTGCACGGCATGGTTACCAATGAGGTGCAGGCGCTGAAACCGGGCCAGGGAAATTACTCCTGCCACCTGAACGCCCAAGGGCAGATTCTGACCGACTTCCACCTGCTGGCCATGCCGGACCATTACCTGCTGGAAACCGGCGCCGATCACGTTACCCCGCTGCAACAGGCCCTCGACCACTACGTCATCGCCGACGATGT
>CBDUYQ010000038.1:0-8063 GCA_965371475.1 uncultured bacterium | reverse complement strand
CCGCGGCAACAACATGGCCAAGGCGGCGCTGGAAAACGCCGTCTGGGACCTGGAAGCGCACCAAAAGGGGGTGCCGCTCTGGAAGCTGCTGGGCGGAACCATTGAGGAGGTTTCCTGCGGGGTTTCTATCGGGTTGCAGCCCTCGGTCGAGTTTCTACTGGGCAAAGTTGATCAGGAGTTGCGGGCGGGCTACCAGCGCATCAAGCTGAAAATCAAGCCGGGCAAAGACGTGGCGTTTGTGAAAGCGGTGCGGCAGTCCTACCCGCAGATTAAGCTTTCGGTCGATGCCAACTCGGCCTACACGCTCGACGACACCAGCCACTTGAAGCAACTTGACGATTTCTACCTGATGATGATCGAGCAGCCGCTGGCCTGGGACGACATCTTCGAACACTCGAAATTGCAGGCGCAAATTCAGACACCCATCTGCCTGGACGAGTCCATCAACAACCTCAAACAGGCTGAGGCGGCCATAGAGTTGAAAGCCTGCGGGATTATCAACATCAAGCTGGGCCGGGTAGGCGGCCACACGGCGGCACGAAATATCCAGGCCCTCTGCCAGGAGCGCTCCATTCCCAACTGGTGCGGCGGGATGCTGGAGAGCGGCGTGGGCCGGGCGCATAACATCCACATGTCCACCCTGCCGGGTTTTGTGCTGCCGGGAGACGTCTCTGCCAGCCAGCGCTACTGGAAGGAGGACATCATCGAACCCGAGGTGGAAGTCACGCCGCAGGGAACCATCAAGGTTCCCACCACGCCGGGGCTGGGGTATGCCGTCCGGCAAGACAGAGTGGAGGAATTGACAGTCCGCCGGGAAGATTTTACTGCGGGTTAATTGCGCCGCAGTTGTCCCTTCAACCCTGCCAAAATGGCGCTTTCCTAAATACCCGTTTTGCTCCACTATTAAATATGAAATATGCAAGATTGGGCGTTGGGATAAGAGTCTGTCCAGCGTGTGTCTCCCGGAAAACACCTGTATGCGGAAACTGACGACAACCGAAATAATTGAACTCACGCTACTGCTGGGCTTCATGGTGGTTGCCTGGTCGGCCAACTTCATTATCGCCAAGTACGCGTTGCGCGAGATACCGCCCTTTGCGCTTCTGTTTACCCGGGTTTGGTTGTCCACCGTCATCTTGGTTGCGCTCTATTTCCTGCGCGGCAAACACAAGAAACATTCGCTGCAACGGGGCGACTGGATGTGGTTTGCGTGGCTGGGCTTTCTGGGCGTGGCAATGAACCAGACCGGCTTCACAGTAGGCATTCACTATACGACGGTGGGGCACGCGTCGCTGATCTTCGGCATGGGACCGATCCTTGTGCTGATTCTGGCGGTGTGGATGAAACTCGAAAGCCTGACGCTGTGGAAGTTTCTGGGGCTGACGCTCTCGTTCCTCGGGGCAGCCCTGCTGGCTTCCGAACACGGCCTGACGACGAACAATCCCACCCTGCTGGGCGACATGATTATTGTCGGCGGGGTAGTGGCCTTCTCCCTTTATACGACCTTCGGGAAGAAGGTGAGTGGGCGGTACGACACGCTGACCTTCACCACCTTCACCTACATCGCCGGGGCGCTGGTGGTTACGCCGTTGGCAAGCTGGCAACTGTTCCAGACGGATTGGGCCGCGGTAACCTGGCGCGGCTGGCTGGGGGCGGCCTACATGGCGGGCATAGCTTCCGTGGCTGCGTACATGATTTTCTACTATGCGCTGACAAAAATCTCTGCCACCCGGATCAGCACATTGGCTTATTTGCAGCCCATCCTGGCTACCTCGCTGGCGGTGATTTTTCTGGGAGAGAACATCACCGGCCACCTGGTCGGCGGCGGCGCGCTTATCTTTTTTGGAGTCTATCTGGCGCAGCGCGGCGATGGCCGGATGAGGGCAACGCCCCCGGCTGATTGACGCTATTGGCTCGGTTTCGTTATTCTGCCAGTCTTATCACTCCGGTTTCCCGAAAGAGGTGTGCAGACAATGAAGAAACGAATTGCGGTCATCCCCGGCGACGGCATCGGGCAGGAGGTTTGCCGCGAAGCCCAAAAGGTGCTGCGCGCCGTGGCAGAAGCCGGCTCCCATGAATTCGTCTTCACTGAATTCGACTGGGGGGCGGAGCGTTACCTGGCTGACGGCATTACGCTGCCCGAGGGCGCGCTCGACGACCTGCGTCAAAACCAGGACGCTATCCTGCTGGGCGCGCTGGGCGACCCGCGCGTGCCGGACATGCGCCACGCCAAGGACATCCTCTTTGGGCTGCGCTTCGGGCTCGACCTGTTCGCCAATGTCCGCCCGGTCTATCTCCTCGACCCCAAGCTGACACCTTTGAAAGACCGCGGCGTGGAAGACATCGACATCATGATCTTCCGCGAGAACACCGAGGGCCACTACGTCGGCGTGGGCGGTAACTTCAAGAAGGGGACCAAAGAAGAGGTGGCCGTGCAGGAGGACGTGAACACCTACAAGGGGGTGGAGCGCATTATCCGCTACGCTTTCGACTACGCCCAGAAGGCAGGCCGGAAGCGGCTGGTGATGAGCGACAAGTCCAACGCCCTGACCTTCGGGCACGGTCTCTGGCAACGGGTGTACGCGGAAATCTGGCCCAAGTACCCGGACATCCAATCAACGCACATGTACGTCGATAACCTGGCCTTTCAACTGGTGCGCGACCCCTCGCAGTTCGATGTCATTGTCTCCTGCAACCTCTTCGGCGATATCCTGAGCGACCTGGGCGCCGGGTTGGTGGGCGGGCTCGGCATTGCGCCTTCTGCCAATATCAACCCGAAGGGGCTGAGCATGTTCGAGCCGGTCCATGGCTCCGCGCCCGACCAGGCAGGGAATGACACCGCCAACCCAATAGCCACCATTCTGACCGCCGGGATGATGCTCGACCATCTGGGGTTAAGCAAAGAGGCGAGCTGGATTGACCAGGCTGTGCGAGCTTCTCTCAAAGAAGAACAAGTAACCACCGACCTGGGCGGGTCGTCAAGCACCCAGAAGGCCGGAGACTGGCTGGCTGGCTACATTGCCAAGCACGCCGGGAAAAGCTAGAACCTTACTTACCAGTGTGCGAGATATCGCCACATGTTCTTGTTGCTGAACCTCAGGGGATAAAGCCCGCCTATTTTCCGGCCGGTTATGGCACGGCTCCTTCGGCTTCGCTCAGGACAAGTTCCGCCGTGCCCTGACAAAACGGAAGGCGCGCGAGGCTCCCGCCGGTGGTGGGAACCCTACAGGTCTTCCTGCCGCAACCGTTCCAACGTCTGGAAGAATTTCTTGTCGCCGCCGTCGTCGCTGGAGAGCGGGAACCACACCTCGCTGCCGTCGGTCAAAACCACCAGCACCATGCTGTCCGTCCAGAACGACTCGTCATAAGTGATATCCAGGCGCTCAATCCGGGAGAAGGGAATCCTGATATCGGGTGGCTCCCATTCGTTGTCATAGATAACTAACTTTCGGTCGGTGAGCAGGTAGAGTCCGTCCTGGATGTCCACAATAGCGTCCGAATAGAAGTAGAGTATTTGTTCGTCGCTCTCCAGCAAGCCCAGCGCTTGGATGGTAGAAACAAATTCCTTCGGAACCTGACGCCCGGGCATCACGCTGGTGGAGGGGCCCTCTGAACCGATATACACAAGCACAGCAAACAGCGCGACGATAACAACAACCAGCAGCCCGCCGGCAATAACCAGCACCTTTATCCAGGCGCCGGATGATTTGGGTTGCGCCGGCAAAGGTCTGCCAGCGACGGAATCGGGGTCACCGGCCGGGCTGGTTCCCGTTTGAGTTCCCATCGCCTGTCCGCACGACTGGCAGAACTTGGCGCCAACTGAGTTTTCCCGTCCACAGGCTGCACAGGTCATATGCTTCACCTCGAGTATGGAATCGGCAAAATCCTATGTCCGCTGTACCTTGTGCGTCAAGAGGGAGAATTTCGCCAGGCTGCCACACACAAATTCAACGCAAGGACGCGGGGCCAGAGGCCCCTTCCAAACCAGTTTGGCTCTCAGTCTCCCGACACGATACCTCAGGCCCTTTCCAAGCTGTCTGGTTCCCTGCAAGGTTCTTCTGTGCCGGCCAAGCGGGTAAATTTGCGTTTTGCCCTCAGCAGCGGGGAGTTCAGTTCACGAAACGGTATTGGGCTCGCGACGGGGGATTCCTCTTGCCGAAAAGAAGAATCAGAAGAAATCCCAGGACAAACCCGCCCACGTGCGCCCACCAGGCAACGCCTCCGCCTTGCGTTGCTCCAATTGACGCCGCGCCACTGAAGAACTGAACCACAAACCAGTAAATCAGGATCACGGCGGCGGGCAATTCAATCATCAGAAGGAAGAAGAAGGGAATCAGGGTGAGCACCTTGTGGCGGGGGTAGAGAAGAAAGTAGCCGCCCAGCACGCCGGCCACAGCCCCGCTGGCGCCGATGGTGGGGATGTTTGACCCCCAGTTGAAAGCCAGGTGGGTCAGCCCCGCCCCCAGACCGCAGAGGAGATAGAAACCAAGGTAACGGAGGTGACCAAGGTGGTCTTCGATGTTGTCGCCGAAAATCCAGAGGAACCACATGTTCCCAATCAGGTGCATGAACCCGCCGTGCAGAAACATGCTGCTCAAGAAGGGCAAGAACGCGCCCAACAGGGTGACGTTGGGATTCACCGGAAAAACGGCTACCTTGGCCGGAATCATACCGGCAATCATAAAGAGGCGGCCCATGCCCTCTTCGCCCAGAGAGAGCTCGAAGAGGAACACAACGCAGTTGAGCGTTATCAGAGCGATGGTGACAACCGGGCGGGTCGAGGTCGGATTGGTATCACGAAGCGGAATCATTTCGCTACCTTAAACTTTGGCAATTTTGACGATTTTGGCGCAGGTATAAGTTTAGGCCAACGGGGCCGGAGGGTTTTGCCATTAGTCATCAAAGCCTCGGCTTCAGCCATTGTCCGTATGCCCCCGCGGGCCCCCAGTCCTTCACAGCTTAGAGCCGCCATGGCATTGCTGAAATCCAGAATCCGTTCCGTGGGCCATCCCTCCAGCAGGCCGAAGACAAAAGCGCCGTGAAAGACGTCGCCCGCTCCAGTGGTATCACGGCTGATGACCTGATAAGCGGGCAGGTAAAGGAACTTACCCTTCTCCCGCGCCAGCACCCCGTCTGCTCCCAAGGTTGCAGCAACGAGCCGCATCCCAAAGTTCTCCTGCACCATCTCCAAAGCCTTGCAGGGGTCCTCTTCCCCGGTGTAAGCAGCGGGAAAGGTGGAAGAGCTTATCAGGTAATCCACTTCAGCCAGCAGGGCGTCGAGGCCGGGGTAAATGTTATCCACATCCGCCGTTACCGGCAGCCCCGCCTCCCGCGCCCACCGGGCCGCCCGCGCCGCCGCCGGACAGTCGTGTCCGTCAACGTGCAAGGCACGCGCGCCGGTTACCATCTCGGGCCGGAGTTCTTCCGGCTGGATCGCGAGCCGGGGGTCGCGCTGCCAGAGGATGGTGCGCTCCCCGGAGTTCTGGTCGATGACAATGTAGGCGGTCTGATTCTGGCAGTCTTCGACAACGCGGCTATGCTCAATGTGTATGCCCTCGGTAACGAGGCTCTCACGCTGGAAATCACCCAGCGGGTCGGACCCGAACCGCCCGATGTAAGCTGCCTGCAACCCCAGGCGGCGGCAGACAACCATAGCGGTTGCCACCTGCCCGCCGGCCTGCCAGCAGGCGGACGAAACTTCGACTTTGGTGTTGAAAGCCGGGTAGGCCGGAACTTCAATGGCCACGTCGGTGGCATTGAGCCCCAGACCTACGACATCTATGCTGAGAGTTTTCATTTCCGCCCGAGTTAACTTTAACCGACTCGCCGGAAGGGAACAAGCATAACGAAGGCCGCTTTTTCGGTTCCCGCAGGTGTGCTACTCTGTGCGTCGCAGCCACAACGGCTAATACTTTCAAGTGACCCGGCGGCCGCGCACGCCTATGCCATTGGTGGAATCAGAAGCCATTATTCTCCGCTCCACCGCCTTTGCGGAAGCGGACAAGATTGTCAGCTTTTTTTGCCGCACCCAGGGGCGGGTGCGCGGCGTAGCCCCGGCGGCCCGAAAATCCCGGAAACGGTTCGGCCCGGCGCTGGAACCGCTGACCCACGTCCGAATCTGGTTTTTCGACAAGGAGAACAAAGACCTGGCCCGGCTGGAACAATGCGAGCTGCTGGAGTCGTTCTGGGACACAGCGCCGGACTACGAGCGCAGCATCGCCCTCAGCCACATCGCCGAACTCTGCGAACTGCTGCTGCCGGAGCGCGAGCCGCACGAACGCAATTTCCGACTGACCCTGATGACCCTGCGCTGCCTGGGAGCAGGGCGGCCGCTCCTGCCCACTTTGACCTACTTCCAGCTCTGGAGCGCCCGCCTGGCCGGCTGGCTGCCGGAATTCAACCGTTGCAGCCGGTGTCAGTCCCCTTGGCCGGAAGGCGAACCTGTCTATGCCAGTCCGTCGGATGGGCGGCTCTACTGCCGTACCTGCCGTCAACCCGGCACGCGGACACTGCACCAGGGAAGCCGCGCCGCCGCCGTCAAGATGCTGTCAAAATCCCTCGATGAACTTGCCGGTGACGAGTGGGACATCCCACCTTTGACTGAGCTACAACGATTCCTGCTCGACCTGATCGAACACCATGCGGAACGCAAACTTGCTACACGGGAACTCCTCCATGCCACGTAGTAAAAGGCCCTCCCAATCCCGCCAAGGCAGTCCGAAGCAAGCAGCCAAAAAGCTAAAGGAAAGCTTTAGCTTTCAAGATATCATCTTATCTCTCAATAACTTCTGGGCCGAGCAGGGATGCATCCTACAGCAACCACTTGACCTGGAAGTGGGCGCCGGCACCATGCACCCGGAGACATTCCTTCGGGTGCTCGACTCCGATCCCTACTCAGTAGCCTATGTCCAGCCCAGCCGCCGCCCAGCGGACGGGCGCTATGGCGAGAACCCCAACCGGCTTTATAAACACACGCAGTTCCAGGTCATCCTGAAACCTGCCCCTGCCGACATTCAGGACCTCTACCTGAAGAGCCTGGCGGCCATTGGAATCAAGCTGGCCGACCACGACATCCGCTTCGAGGAGGACAACTGGGAAGCGCCCACACTGGGCGCCTGGGGGCTGGGCTGGCAGGTCATGCTGGACGGGCTGGAGATCACACAGTTCACCTATTTCCAGCAGTGCGGTGGGCTCGACCTTTCCGTAGTGCCGGTGGAGCTGACCTACGGCCTGGAGCGTATCGCCGCCTTCCTCCAGGGACGGGAAAGTGTCTATGACATCCTTTGGACAGCAGGGCACAACTACGGTGACCTGCGGCTGGAAGAGGAACGGCAGCTTTCTGCCTACAGCTTCGACTGGGCCGATCTCGATACCACCTGGAAACTCTTTGAACTTCAGGAGACAGAGGCCAAAAGGCTGCTGGAGGCTTACCCTGCAGAGGGCACACCGGAAGAACGCCAGCGCCACCCGCTGCTGGCAGCCTATGAACTCTGCCTCAAGTGTTCGCACGCTTTTAACGTCCTGGATGCGCGCGGGGCCATCTCCACTACCGAGCGTGCCGGGTTGATAGGCCGCATTAGAGCCTTATCCTGCCAAACGGCCAGACTCTACCTGGACCAGCGCAGCCTGAGGAAAACGGCCCGATGAAACACGACTTCCTGCTGGAAATCGGCTGCGAGGAAATCCCGGCCCGTATGCTGCTCGGCGCTGAGCAGCAACTATGCAGGCTGGTAGAGGACATGTTGCGCGGCCGCGGCATCCTGCCGGAAGGCCACTCACTCAAAAGCTGGTCCACCCCCCGCCGACTGGCGGTTTATGGCCCATCTCTCTTACCCGCCGAGCCGGACAGGGAAGAGCAGTTAACCGGTCCGCCGTGGTCAGCTTCCTTCGACAGCGAAGGCAATCCTACCAAGGCGGCCACCGGGTTCGCCGCCAAGCATGGTGTCCCGGTTGCAAAGCTAAAGAAGCTGGCAACGGAAAAAGGGGAGTACGTGGGAGTAGTCCGGCGCCAGAAGGGCGCTGTTACCAGACGGTTGCTTACAGAAGAGATCCCCGGCTTGATC
>CBDUYQ010000037.1:0-8206 GCA_965371475.1 uncultured bacterium | reverse complement strand
CCGGTTCATTGCAAACAAACCCTCACGGAGGGAAAAAGTTGCGGATGTCCTGCCAAGCCATCCTGTGGCCCCGGCGAGCGGGATTTGCGATAATCGCCCCGGCAACTTTTCGGCAACCCAATGAACCAATTAACCGTAACCATCATCACGCTCAACGAAGAGCAGGATCTGCCCCGTGCGCTCGACTCGGTAGCCGATGTGGCCGACGAGGTATTGGTGGTGGACTCCGGCAGCACAGACCGTACCCGTGAGATTGCCCGCGAGAAAGGCGCGCACGTCCTCCACCGCGACTGGACCAATTACAGTGACCAGAAAAATTTTGCCGCCACAGAATCTGCCCACGACTGGATTTTCAGCCTCGATGCCGATGAGGAGTTAAACCCCGTCCTGCGTCAGTCCCTTCTGCAATGGAAGAAAAATACACCCAAGTTGCGGGCCTATGCCGTCCGGCGGCGCGCCCACTACCTCGGAGAATGGATCAACCACTGCGGCTGGTACCCGGACAAGAAAGTCCGCCTTTACCACCGTCGGCACGCCCGCTTCGTTGGTGCGCTGCATGAGAGCGTCCGCTGCGAAGGCCCGGTGGAAGAACTCGAAGGCGACCTGCACCACTTCACCGTGCGGACCTTCGCCGAACACACCGAGCGCGTCCACCGCTACACTACCATCGCCGCCCAGGAACTCTTTGCGGGAGGACGCCGCCACTGGCTGCTCCCAATGCTGCTCGTCCCTCCCTGGACGTTCCTGCGCACCTTCCTGTTGCAACAGGGCTTCCGCGACGGCTACCGCGGCTGGCTCATCAGCCGGATGGCAGCCTACTACACCTTCTTGAAGTACCGGAAACTGGGCGTACTCGTCCGGGGCGGTTCTCTGACACCCAAGCCCAGGGAGGACAACGCATGAACACCCTCCATGTGGACTTGGGAGCGGACTGGCGCGGCGGGCAGAACCAGGCGCTGCTGCTGCTCGAAGGCCTGCGCGCCCGCGGCCACGGCGCCGAACTCATAGCGGTGGAAGGCGCGCCGCTGGCCGAACGAGCAAGGCGACAAAACCTTGTGGTCCATCCTGTCGGCAAACGGGCCCGGCGGGCCCGCTCCCTGCTGCGCATTCGCAGACTCCTCTCGGAGAAAAAGTTTGACCTGGTGCATGCCCATGATGCTCACAGCCTGACGGCGGCCTGGCTTGCGCGCGCGCACATCCACACAACACTGATAGCCTCACGGCGCGTGGCCTATCCATTGCAGGGGAGTCGTCTCGCGCTGGCCCGTTACCGCTCCGCTCGAAGCGTCGTTGCGGTTTCCCGATTTGTGGCGGACAGTGCGGTCACCTCCGGCCTAGAGTCAACCCAGGTCGAAGTTGTCCATGACGGCATTCCCCTTCCCGAACTGCCATCAGCCGCTGAAAAGCAGCAAGCTCGGACACTCTGGGAGATTACCAACGACGAAATTCTCCTGGGATGCGTCGGCTATCTGCTACCGGAAAAAGGTCAGGAAGTCCTTCTTCATGCGTTCCCTCGAATTGCCGCCCAGCATCCCCGATGCCGCCTGCTTCTTGCGGGCAACGGGCCGATGCGGCATGAACTCACCGCACTGGCAAGAACACTTGGCATTGCTTCCCAAGTTATCTTTGCCGGTTTCGTGGAGGATGTACGGCAGGTGTACTCAGCCCTGGATTACTTTCTGTTCCCTTCGCTGGCCGAACCACTGGGCAGCTCCCTGCTCGATGCCTTGGCTTACGGGCTGCCGACGGTGGCCGCCAGTGGCGGCGCCGTCCCGGAAGTTTTGACAAACGAAAGCAACGGCCTGCTTGCCCCGCCTGCGAATCCGGCAGAGCTGGCAGCAGCAACCATCCGCTTGCTGGGGGACTCAGCAATGGCTCACCGGTTTTCCGTTTCCGCTCGCGAGACCATCGAGAAAAAATTCAGCGTGAATCACATGGTAGAAAACACTCTCCGCGTGTACCATCAGGCGGTCAAACAGGAGACCCCGGCATGACCATGCCTTATCTATTCGGCGCGTTCGTCTTCCTTTTCGGCCTGGCAATTGGCAGCTTCCTGAACGTCTGCATCTATCGCCTGCCAAGGGGCGAGTCGGTGGTGCATCCACGTTCCCATTGCCCAGGATGCCAGAACCTGATTGCCGCTTATGACAACCTCCCGGTGCTGAGCTACCTCATCCTGCGCGGCCGCTGCCGCCACTGCCACACGCCCATCTCTTTCATCTACCCGGCAGTAGAACTGCTGACCGGCGCGGTCTTCCTCCTTGCCTTTCTCTGGTGGGGGCTCTCGCCGCTGACGCTAAAAATGGCCCTGCTGGGCGCGGCGCTCATCGTCCTGATTCTCACTGATTTCCAAGAACACTTTTTGCCTGACCGGGTCAACTTCCCGCTCATGGTGGCGGGTTTCCTGTTTGCCCTTTGGATCCCGGTAGGTGACGGCTCGGCGGCGGTGCTGGCTCGCATCGCCCTGGGAGCGGACGTGCCAACGATTGCCCTTTCGGTGGCAGACGCCTTGCTGGGCGCGCTGGTCGGCGGCGGTGTTCTATTCGTCCTGGGAGAAATCTGGTTCCGGCTCAAGGGAGTGGAAGCGATGGGCTTCGGAGACGTCAAGATGATGGCGATGGTGGGCCTGTTCTTCGGCGTGAAACTTACCGTCCTGACGCTGTTACTGGGATCGCTCGCCGGCAGTATCGTAGGGGGCGGCTACATGCTCCTTTCGGGCAAGGATATGCAATTCGAACTCCCCTTCGGGACCTTCCTCGGCCTGGCCGGGCTCTTTGCAATTTTCTGGGGACGGTGGACGATAGAAGCCTACCTTGCCCTTTTTCCTTTTTGAACGCCGTTATTTGCCTTGCTTTCACCTGCCGCGAGAGCTACACTGGAATGAAGAGGGCGCCAGAGTTGAACCTTTACGATGGAGGGACAGCCATGAAGAAAACAATTTGGCTTCTCGGAATTCTGCTTTTGCTTTGCCAGACAGGCTGGGCACAGGAACGCGAATCGCTCGCCAAAGCTTCCCGCCGGGTTCGTGCGGAACTCGCCGGGAAAGATCTTTCCAAAATTCCCTACTATACAAACGATAACCTGCCCCGGAGCGGGGCCATTTCTTTGATGGGGCGGCCGGGCGGCGGTTCCCGTGTGGCTAGTGGCAGCAGTGGTGGAACAGCCGCAGGCGCGGCTTCGTCCGCCGGGGCCGCTGAAGGCGCAGCAGCCGATGGCGGAGGAGAGAGCTGCGACGAGCAGTGCTGGCGCGACAAGTTCAAGGAAAAGCGCGCTGCCATAAAAGAGGCGGAACGCGAACTCGACATTCTGGAACGCGAAGAGAACCTGGCCCGCCGGCAGCACTATACCGACCCCAACCAGGCCATGCGCGAACAGTACTCCAACAGCACGGCCGGTGGCGCAGAACTACAGGACCTGCAAAAGAAAATTACGGACAAAAAGGCCGATGTCCAAAAGTTTCAGCAGGAGTTACGGCAACTGGAAGACGACCTGCGCCGGGCCAACAAGCCCGCCGGATGGGGACGCGAACAGCCACAGTCCCGATAGCCCCCGTGGCACTTCAACCTGCTTGCTCAATTATTCAGTCGGCGGTCTACCACCGCTTTCTGCGTTCAGGAGTTCCTCCCGGCAGCAAAATCCTTGACGCACCCTGTGGCGCAGGTGAACTGACTGTTTCTCTGCGCGAAGACGGATGGAAGAGTTGGGGCGCCGACCTCGGCTCCGAGGCATCTACCAGCCTCGGCGACCATTTCCAGACTGTCGATTTGAACGGCCCACTGCCCTGGCCTGACGCCACATTCCATGCTGTCTTGTCGGTGGAAGGCATCGAGCACTTGGAAAACCGGCTTGCGTTTCTCCGCGAAGCGCACCGGATTCTAAAACCCGGCGGGCTGCTGATAATGACCACGCCCAACACCGTTTCGCTTCGCTCGCGAGTTCGCTTTCTCGGGAGCGGCTTCTACCACAAAGACGCCAAGCCTCTCAACGAGACAGAGCGCCACCCTCTGCATCATATAAACCTGGCCACCTACGCTGAGCACCGCTATGCCCTGCACGTCTCAGGGTTCCAGCTGATAGAGACAAGCCATACCCACATCAAACCGGTCAGCTATCTTTATTCCTTCTTTGCGCCGTGGATGTGGCTCTACACCCTCGCAGCCTTTCGGAAAGAAAAGGACTCCGCCCAACGCGAACGCAACCGGGAAATCCGTATGGCGCTGTTCTCCCGCTCATTGTTGTTCGGGGAAAACCTGATGCTGCTTGCTCGGAAAATCTAAGGACCTGCTTAATGTTTTTCGCCCAGATGCAGAGCCACTACCCCTCCTGTCCAGCGGGCATAACGGACTTCGCGAAATCCGGCCTCCTCCATCCAGCGGGCGAACTCGGCGCACCCCGGAAATTTCTCCACAGAAGAGGGCAGGTAGGAGTACGGGCGCTCTATCCGGCCCGGACCGCTTGAAACCATATTCCCCAGGCGCGGCAAAACCGTCTGGAAATAAAAACGGTAGAGCCTGCCGAAGAGCCCCCGCTCCGGCGTACTGAATTCCAGAATTCCCACACGCCCGCCGGGACGAAGCAGCCGGTAAATTTCTTCCAAACCTCTGCGGTAATTGGCCAGGTTCCGAAACCCGAAGGCGGCGGTCACTACGTCGAATTGTCCGTCGGGAAACGGCATCCGCAAAGCGTCGGACTCAATCCAGTAGATTGCTTTGTTGCTTCCCACAGCACTGGATTTCTGCCGGGCGCGCACCAGCATGGGGTGTACAAAATCGCCCCCGACAACCGTGCCGTTAGACACTTGCGCCAGTTCCAGCGCCAAGTCACCGGTCCCGCAACAGAGGTCCAGCGCGCAGGAGTCCGGCGATTGGAGAAGGCCCGCCACGGCCCGGGCTGTCCGGCGCCGCCAGACCCGGTCTAACGTCAGCGAGAGCACACGGTTGAGGAGGTCATAGCGGGGCGCGATGCGTCCGAACATTTCCTGCACGGCCCGGGCGGCCTCCTGTTCGTTGTGGATTCCAGCGGGACGGGTTCCGGGCGGCGGCGAACTCATCTCCGCGCTCTTTTACCCGGGAAATTTCGGAGGGTTTCCATCACCTCCTGCCGGGGCACAGTCTGGCCGATGGCAACGCGGCCAATCCCGCGCGGAAGAACAAACTGCAATTCGCCTTGCCGGGATTTCTTGTCGGAGAGCATCTGCTTGTATACCCGGGCAGCGGACGCCTGCGGCAAAGGTGGCAACGGGCCGACGGACGCTACCAATGCACTGATTCGCTCGGCGTCCCTGCCGGCAATAAACCGCAGCCGTTCGGCGAGCAAGGTAGCCGCCAGCATCCCCCAACCAACGGCTTCCCCGTGACGAAGCGATTGGTAGCCGGACAAAGTTTCCCAGGCATGGCCGAAGGTGTGTCCGAAGTTGAGTGCGCGCCGCCGTCCGCTTTCTTTTTCATCCCGGGAGACGATGGCGGCCTTCAGCCGCACAGAGGCAGTTACGGCCCGCAAAACACTCCGGGAATCCCCCGCCAGCACCTTGTCGAGGTTCCTCTCCAGAAAACGGAACAGCGCGGCATCTCCGACGACGGCGCATTTGATAATTTCATAGAGCCCGGAACGGTACTCCCGCACGGGCAGAGTAAGAAGCGTTCGCAGGTCTGACAATACAGCCCGGGGCTGGTGAAACGCGCCGACAAGGTTCTTTCCGCGGCCCAAGTTGACTCCGGTTTTGCCGCCGAGGGCGCTGTCCACCTGCCCGACTACGGTCGTGGGAATCTGAATGTAGTCCACGCCGCGCATGTAAGTAGCGGCGACAAACCCGGTGATGTCGCCGACTACACCACCGCCCAGGGCGGCCAGCAATGCGCTGCGGTCGGCGCCCTGCCGGAGCAGTTCATCGGCCAGCGGCTCCACTGCGCTCAGCCGCTTGGCGCGCTCGCGGTCATCCAGCAGAAGCGGAACCGCCTGTACGCCTGCCGGGCGCAGACCGCGCGCCAGCTCCTTGCCCCACAGCGCCCAAACGCCGGGCGAACTTATCACAAAGAGGCGGCGACACTCAGGCTGCACGCGCGTCACCAACTCTCCGGCGCGGCGCAACAACCCCTCAGCCAGCCAGACGGGATAGCGCCGGCTCGGGGTCCGAACCCAAACTGTTTTAACAGGAGCTTTTCTCTTCCTCACAACTGTTTTTCCTTTTCGGCAAGACAACCCCCTTTTATATCATCCCCGCCCCGCCCTGCCCAATCGCGCCGAGGAATTCCTTGAAGTCATTTCCCCAATGCAGCACAGACCAGTTGTAGGTCCCGCTACGGTGTTCTAAGATGCCGGTGGGGAGCAAATGCCGGCCCGCAAACAACGCGAAACGGATTTTGTCGTCATCGGCTGCGGCATCGCCGGTCTCCGCGCGGCCGTCGAACTCGCCGCCGCCGGGGCGCACGTGCTTGTCCTTACCAAGGCGGACCTCACCGAGTCCAACACCCAGTATGCCCAGGGTGGCATTGCCGCCGCTCTCAGCGACGAAGACGAAATCTTCCTCCATTACCAGGACACTGTAGCGGCCGGCGACGGCCTTTGCCACGAGGCGGCTGTCAAACTGATGGTCGAGGAAGGCCCGCATTACATTCAGGAACTGGTGCAGTGGGGGACCGAGTTCGACCGCGACGGCACCAAGCTGGCCTTCACCCGCGAAGGCGCCCACAGCCGCTCGCGCGTCCTGCACGCGCACGGGGACTCCACCGGACGGGAACTTACCCGTGCCCTGTTCGCCCGCGCCAATACCCTGCAAACCATCGAGTTCCTTCAATACGCCTTCACAACCGAATTGCTGGTGGAAGGCTCACAAGTCACCGGTGTTCGCTACCTGGACGAACCACGCAACCAGATGAAAGAAATCCACGCCTCGGCGGTGCTGCTAACCACCGGCGGCCTGGGTCAGCTCTATTCGGAAACCACCAACCCGGGCGTGGCCACCGGCGACGGCATTGCGATTGCCTGCCGCGCCGGCGCTGTCCTTTCCGACATGGAATTTATCCAGTTCCACCCCACCGCCCTGTTCATGAACAACGCGCCGCGCTTCCTGCTCTCGGAAGCCTTGCGCGGCGAAGGCGGCCAGTTGCGCAACATCAACCTGGAACGCTTCATGCCGCACTACAGCCCGGCGGCGGAACTGGCCCCGCGCGATGTGGTCAGCCGCGCTATTGTGACCGAACTCCGCAAGACCGACGGTGAGTTCGTTTACCTCGATATGACCGGGTTGGAAGCCGAGAAAATCAAGAAGCGTTTCCCGCGCATCTACCAGACCTGCCTGGAACTCAACCTGGACATCACCAACCAACTTATCCCGGTTCGCCCGGCCGCCCACTACGCCATGGGCGGCGTTGCCACCGACCTAGACGGACGCACAGACCTCGAAGGCCTCTTTGCCGCCGGGGAGGTCGCCTGCACAGGTGTACATGGGGCCAACCGTCTGGCCAGCAATTCCCTGCTGGAAGGGCTGGTATTCGGCGCGCAGGCAGGCCGCGCCATGGCCGAAGGCTTTGTATCGGCAAAAGGCACAGGCAAGAGCAAAAAGCAGAAGCCTAACAACAAAAAATATTTCTCGGAAGAAATCCCGCCGGATGTCGCCACTTGGCTCGAGCACATCCGGGGAACTATGTGGAAGAACGCCGGGATACTCCGCAACGCCCAGGGGCTGGAAGAAGGGCTGGATACGTTGCTGCACTGGGAACGTCCCCTGCCCGATGACGCCACACGAGCCTACTACGAAGCCGCCAACCTTCTGCTGGCAGGAGAGCTGGTGATTCGCTCAGCGCTGGCCCGGCAGGAAAGCCGCGGGGCGCATTACCGGGACGACTTCCCCTTCCAGTCAGAGGCCAGCTGCGCCCAACACTCCTATATCGGACGCGAGCAGAAAGTTTGTTTCAAATGACCCAGAGGGAGAAAGAATTTACCGGGCAGGCTTCTTCGCGCCCGCTCCCAATCGCTTTACCGTTTCCAACACCACTTCCCCGACAACCCGAAGGCTGCGGGCGCTGAGTTTATCCAAGGTATCCTGCGGTGTGTGCCAGTAGCGGTTGTCACGGCCGAAATCGTAGTCGATCAGGTCCACCGCGGGCACACCGGCCTGCACAAAGGGAAGATGGTCATCTTCCATGGCAGTGGTGTTTTCCGTGAAGTTAGCCGCATAGCCCAAATCTTTTGCTGCGTTCCAAATCAG
>CBDUYQ010000036.1:0-8379 GCA_965371475.1 uncultured bacterium | reverse complement strand
GTGGACTTCAAGCTGACAGATGAACAGGAACAGTTGCGGCGCTCGGTGCGCGAGTTTGCCGAAACCGAGATCCGTCCGCACGTGATGGAGTGGGACGAGGCCTCGAAATTTCCCCAGGAGTTGATCCCGAAGCTGGCCGAGTTGGGTTATCTGGGGGTGATTTTCCCGGAAGAGATCGGCGGCGCGGGGATGGGCTACGTCGAGTACTGCCTCCTGATTGAGGAGTTGTCGCGGGTGGACGGCTCCGTGGGCATTATCGTGGCGGCACACACCTCGCTTTGCAGTAACCATATTTTCAAGGCGGGCAATGAAGCGCAGCACAAGAAGTACCTGAAGCCGCTGGCCGAAGGGAAACAGCTGGGTTGCTGGAGCCTGACCGAGCCGCAGGCGGGGTCCGACGCCGGCGGCACCCGCACCACGGCCGTAAAGCAGGGTAACGGCTGGGTGCTGAACGGGGCCAAGACGTTCGCCACCAACGGCCACCAGGCCGATGTCTGCGTGGCGATGGCGGTCACAGACCCCGACAAAGGGCACCACGGCATCTCGGCGTTCATCGTGGAGAAAGATCAGAAGGGGTTCAAGCTCGGCAAGAAGGAGAACAAGCTGGGGCTGCGCGCCAGCGATACCTCCGAACTCATTTTTTCAGATTGTGAGATACCCGAAGAGAACCTGCTCGGTCAGGAGGGGGAAGGCTTTGTTGACTGTTTGCGCATCCTGGACGGCGGGCGGATTTCGATTGCCGCGCTCGGGTTGGGGATGGCGCAGGGCGCGTTCGATGTTTCGCTCAGCTATTCGCAGGAGCGCAAGCAGTTCGGCAAGACCATCAGCAGCTTTCAGGCTATCCAGTGGAAGCTGGCAGACATGAAGACAGAGATTGACGCGGCGCGTTTGCTGACCTATCAGGCGGCCTTGCTGGCCGACCAGGGGCGGCCGCACACCAAAGAGTCCTCTATGGCCAAACTAATGACCTCGGAGGTGGCGGTGCGCGCGGCCAACGAAGCGGTACAGATCCACGGCGGGTACGGCTTCACCAAAGATTACCCGGCGGAAAAATTTTACCGCGACGTCAAGCTCTGCACTATCGGCGAGGGCACGAGCGAGATCCAGCGGATGGTGATTGCGCGCGAGCTTCTCGGGCGGGGCAAGAAGTAGGAACATGAGCGCAAAGGAGCAGGGTTGAACGCATCCGTGGGAGTTGATATTTCGGGGCTGGCCGAAAGCGTCCGGCAGGGCGAGCCCAAGGCGATAGCCCGGGCCATCAGCTTGGTGGAGAATCACGAGCCGGAGGCCATCCCGCTTATCCAGTCGCTGTTTCCGCACACCGGGAACGCCTACCTGATTGGGCTGACCGGAGCGCCGGGCACGGGAAAGAGTTCGCTGACCAACTGCCTGGCCAGTTATTTTCTTGCAAGGGGTAAGAAGGTCGGGGTGCTGGCTGTTGACCCCAGCAGTCCGTTCAGCGGGGGGGCGTTGCTGGGAGACCGCATCCGCATGCAGGAGCGCTCGACCGACGACGGGCTCTACATCCGCAGCATGGCTACGCGGGGCGCGCTGGGAGGGCTGGCACGGGCTACCGGCGATGCCGCGCTGGTGCTCGACGCCGCCGGGATGGACGTGGTTTTAATCGAGACGGTCGGTGTGGGGCAGGACGAGGTGGACATTATCCGGCTGGCTGATGTAACGCTGCTGCTGCTGGTGGCGGGTATGGGAGATGACGTACAGAGCTTCAAGGCCGGGGTGATGGAAATCGCCGATATCTTTATCCTCAACAAGGCTGATCGCGGCGATACCGACCGGCTGGAGCAGGAGGTGCAGGCCATGCTGAGCATCGCGGAGCAATCCGGGCCGTGGACACCACCCATTGTCAAAACTTCTGCCCGGGATGCAACCGGGATTGAGGAAATGGCAAAGGAGTTGGAAAGGTTCCGGGAGATGCTGCAAAGTTCCGGCCTGGAGGTGACGAAGCGGACGGAACGCTGGCAAATGCGGCTGCTCGACCTGATTCGCCAGCGCGCGCTGGAACGGGTGATGCAGGGCGGCGTCAACAAAGAGAAACTGGCGAAAGTGGCGGAGCAGATTGCGCGGCGCGAGCGCGACCCCTACAGCGTGGTAGAGGAGTTGTTGCGTTCGGTTGGGTTGGAGTAACGGGGGAGTTGAACAGATGAAACTGGATCACCTGGGGATTGCCGTCCGGTCGGTGGACGAGAAGCTGAAGTTCTACCGTGATGTGCTCGGGTTTACGGTGAGTGCGACCGAGACAGTAGCGGCGGAGAAGGTTCGGGTGGCGATGCTGCCGATGGGTGAGTCGCGCATTGAGCTTCTGGAGCCGACGGCGGAGGATTCAGCCATCGCCCGATTTCTGGCGAAGCGAGGTGAAGGGCTGCACCACATAGCGCTGGCGGTGGATGATCTGGACGCGCAACTGAAGCGGCTGGAAGAGGCCGGGATAAAGGTGCTGCCCGGCAAGGGCGAGTACGGCGCCGGGGGACACCGCTATGCTTTTCTGCATCCGTCGAGTTGCGGCGGGGTTTTGATAGAGCTGGTCGAATCTGCGCAGCAGGGGGGCCAGTGAAGTTTGGCGAGTTGGAACTCTTTGTCCTCTCCGATGGCCGTTTACGGCTGGACGGCGGCGCCATGTTCGGCGTGGTTCCCAAGGCGCTCTGGAGCCGGAAGATGCCCGCGGACGAACGCAACCGCATTGCGCTCGGGACGAACTGCCTGCTGATTCGCGCGGCGGGCAAAACGCTGGTGGTCGAAACCGGAATCGGCGGCAAGACCGATGAGAAGTTCAATGACATTTATGCGGTGGACCGCCCCCAAGGGCTGGTTAGGGCATTGGCCGGGCAGGGAGTCAGCCGAAAGGACGTGGACATCGTAATCAACACGCATCTGCACTTTGACCACTGCGGCGGGAACACCGAGCGCGGGGAAGATGGCGAACCTGTCGCTACGTTTCCGAATGCGGAGTATGTGGTCCAAAAGGGCGAATACGAACATGCGATGAATCCCACCGACCGTGACCGTGCCAGCTATATGCCGGAGAACTACGAGCCGTTGACCCGGAGCGGGCAGTGGAAGATGCTGGAGGGTAATGCGGAGATTGTGTCCGGTGTGGAGATTGTGCGTGTGCCCGGTCACACAGAGCATCAGCAGTGTGTGCGTTTGCAGAGTGGAGGGCAGACGGCTTTCTTTTTTGCCGATATGGTTCCCACGGTGACGCACCTGCCGTTTGCGTGGATAATGGGGTTCGACCTGTTCCCTTTGACTACGCTGGCGGAAAAGAAGAGGTGGATTCCGCAGGCGGTGGAGGAAGGGTGGCTCTGCCTGTTTCCCCATGACCTGGAAACACCGGCGGCCTATCTCTCTGAGAAAAACGGTAAGGTGGTGGCAGGATCGGCAGAAGATACTGATTTAGTAGTCACGCAATAATCCAGGGAGTGGGAGGAGAAAAAAGGATGGGCGAGAAGGTACGGCTGGGCATTATCGGCGGCAGCGGGCTCTACGGGATGGAGGGGCTCAAGCGGACGAAGGAGTTATCCGTCGCTACGCCGTTCGGGAAACCATCCGACAAGATTCTGGTGGGCACGCTGGAAGGGGTGCGGGTGGCGTTTCTGGCGCGGCACGGGCGCGGGCATAAGATTCTGCCCTCGGAACTGAACTTCCGCGCGAACATCTACGCCATGAAAAAGCTGGGCGTGGAGCGGATCATTTCCGTCAGTGCGGTGGGTTCTCTGCGGGAAGAGTTGCCACCGGGGGACTTTGTAATCCCGGATCAGTTTTTTGATCGCACGCGCGGACGCATCTCCACCTTTTTCGGGAAAGGTATCGTGGCTCACGTGGCCTTTGCCGACCCGGTTTGTGGCGAGATGGCCAAAGTAGTGGCCGGGGCGTGCCGGAGCGCCGGTGTGAACACGCACGAAGGCGGAACCTATGTCTGCATGGAAGGGCCGATGTTTTCTACCAAGGCGGAGTCACACAGTTACCGCAAGCTCGGGTTTGACATTATCGGGATGACCAACCTGCAGGAGGCCAAGCTGGCACGCGAGGCCGAGATCTGCTACGCCACTATCGCCATGGTGACGGATTATGACTGCTGGCGCGAAGGACATGAGTCGGTGACGGTGGCGCAGGTGGTAGAGACTATCCACAAGAACGTGGCAAACGTGCAGAATGTTATTCGGCAGGCTATTCCAAGGACGCCGCAGAAGAGGAGTTGCTCCTGTGGCAGCGCGCTCCAGTACGCCATTATGACCGACCCGAAAAAGATCTCCGCTGCGGCAAAGAAAAGACTGAAACTGCTGATCGGGAAGTATGTGAAGTAGCTGTGCGCCGTATCATTGCCTGGTTGCGTGCCACGGTGACAGCTGTGGTGGTTTTTACTTATGTCGGGCTGATCGGCCCCTTCTTCCTCTTCTACATGTGGCTCACCGGGAACGTCATGCCGTTGTACCGGTGCGCGCAGTTCGGGTGCCGCCTCGGCATGTGGTTGAGCGGGATGCGTGCGGTGCTGGACGGACGGGAAAACTTTCCGCAGGGCCGCCGGGTCATCTACATGGCCAACCACCTGAGCAATGTGGAGCCGCCGATGCTGTTCGCGGTGTTGCCGGCGCGTATTGCTTTTATGGCGAAGCGGCAACTGTTTAACATCCCCGTACTGAGTACGGCGATGCGGATGGGTGATTTTGTTTGCGTCCCGCGCGAGGACCCGGAACAGGCCCGAGCGTCCGTGGAAGAGGCGCTGGAGAAACTGAAGCTGGTTTCTTTTCTGGTTTATCCAGAGGGCACACGCAGCCGCGACGGCAGCCTGCAAAAGTTCAAGCACGGGGTGTTCCATATGGCGTTGCGCGGGCAGATTCCGATTGTTCCGCTGACAGTGCAGGCCGCCGAAAAGGTCATGCAGAAGGGGCGCTGGGAGATTTACCCCGGGACGGTGCGGGTAACGGTCCACCCGGCGGTGGAGATGCGAGGGCGGGGCATTGCCGCGCGGTTTGAGGTAGCCGACGAAGTCCGCAAGGTTATCGCTTCCGCCCTGCCACCGGAGAAGCGCGGCGGGGCGTAAGCGCGGAACCTGTTCGGGAATTGACGGCCTTACTGGGAGTCCTTGAGTTTGTCCACTTCGGCCCGGAGGCGGCGAAGTTCTTCGTAGAGTTCCGGCAGGCGGTGGAAGAGGGCCGTCGCCTTGAGCCACTGGCGGTTATCGATGGCGGGGTAGCCGGAGACGGTTTTGTCATCTGCCACATCGTTGGGGATGCCGGTTTGGGCGGTGGCGCGGACTTTGTCTCCTACGCGAAGATGCCCGGCAACGCCGACTTGGCCGGCGAGGATTACGTCGTCGCCGATGTCGGTAGTTCCTGCCAGCCCCACCTGGGCGCAGAGCAGAGAGTTTACGCCGACGGTGGAGGCGTGGCCGACCTGGACGAGGTTGTCGATCTTGGCGCCGCGTTTGATGCGGGTCTCCCCCACGGTAGCGCGGTCGATGCAGGTGTTGGCCTGGATTTCCACGTCGTCTTCGATGATGACGGGGCCGGACTGGGCAATTTTGTGGTGGCTGCCATCTTCCTGCTGGGCGAAGCCGAAGCCGTCGCAGCCGACGACAACTCCATTTTGCAGTGTCACCCGGTTACCGATTTCGCAATGTTCGCGGACGACGGTGTGCGAGTGCGCGGTGAAATCATCTCCGATATGCACACCGCGGTAGAGGACAACGAAGCCGTGCAGGCGGGCGCGGTCGCCGAGGACGACATCGTCATCTATGAAGCAGTACGGCCCGAGGGAAACGTCCGTGCCGATTTTGGCTTTCTTTGAAACTACAGCGGTGGCGTGGATGCCGGCGGGGAAGGGCGGCGGCTGGTAGAAAAACTCCAGCGCTTGAGCGAAGGTGAGATAGGGGTTGGCCGAGCGGAGCGTGGGGACGGACAGGTAATCGATGTCCTGGTCGTCTTGATCGTCTAGGCCGATGATAACGGCCGCGGCTTGGGTCTTCTTGAGCTGCCGGCGGTAGCGGCGGTTGGCGAGGAAAGTAAGTTCTCCCGGCCCGGCGGAATCCATAGGCGCAAGGCCTTTGATCTCTGTTTCACCGTCGCCGGTGAGTTCGCAGCCGAGTTTTTGCGCCAGCTCCTTCAGCTTCATCAGAATCCTCTCCGGCGAGCATTGTAGTACCTATAGGAAATTTGTTCACCTGTCAGGCCGGGCGGAAAAGGCAGGAGGCAGATTATTGCTGGCCGGGTTCGAAGAGTTGAGTCTGGCCCGGAGCGGGGGTGCGCCGCCGCCGGGTCTGCTGGGCCGCCCCGCCCACCACTGAGAGAATCTCCGCCGACCGTAGTGCCGCCCGGGGAACAAAAATCGTCTGGGTGTTGCCGTTGAAAGCAGGCGGGCTGATCAGGAATCCGTAGGAATCAAGGTGAAGCAGGTCGTTGACCAGAACGCCGTCGAGCAGGGTATCGTCGTGGAAGCGGAGCCGAATCCAGAGGCCTTCCATGCGGGGGCGCCGGCTGAAGGTGGTGGTCTGGAGAGCTGGGGCCTTATCCTCCCAATCCCTCACAAACCACACAATTTTAAGGGACTTCCAGGGAATCTGGACTGTCTGGCCGGAAGGGTCAAGCAGCTCCAGACCTTTTTCCTTGGCGAACTTTGGGAATTTTACATAACCTTGCTGCTTTTCGCCGGAGCGAGTTTCTACCAGAACTTTCTTGTGCGTTGAAGTTGCCTTGTTTTTCATTAACTTACGGGTCTGTTTCTCCCGGCATTTGCCTGAATTTGTACCCTATGCTAATATCTCATTCGTTACCTGTCAATTGCGGGAATTGATCCGGCAAAGAATTTGACCCACCGTCTCCAAATCATTCGTTCTACAAGACTTATAAGCATACTTACCTTTTTGAGCCGGATCTTCGGGTATGTGCGGGATCTGGTTGTAGCGTTGCTGCTCGGCACCTCCTTCATGGCAGATGCCTTTGTGCTCGCAACCCGGATTCCCAACCTCCTCCGACGGATGACAGGAGAAGGAGCCATGACCGGGGCGTTTGTTCCGGTGTTCACCTCCTACCGGGCGGAGAAGGGAGAGGAGGAGTCTTGGGACTTTGCCCGCCGGATGTTCTGGACGCTGGCAATCCTGATGCTGGGTGTCCTGGCCGTGGGCTTGCTGATAACCCCGTGGCTGGTGCGGCTCTTTACGGCAATGAGTCCGGAGCCGGGTCAGTGGACGCTGGCGGTCCTGATGACGCGAATAACTTTCCCCTACATCGTGCTGATTACTCTGGCGGCGCTGGCCAGTGCGTCGCTGAATTCGGTGCGCGTCTTTGGCCTGCCAGCCGCCACGAGCATCTTTCTGAATGTGGCGATTATCAGCGCCGGTTTGATTGCGTGGTGGCAGGGTTCAACGGAGCCTGCGATTTTCCTGGCCATCGGTTACGTAATCGGCGGGGCGTTGCAGTTCCTGATCCAAGTGCCCGCCTTGATCAAGCGGGGCATGCCTTTCGGTTTCCGGTTGGGCTTTCGGCACCCGGCTGTCCGCCGCGTAGGGCTGCTAATGCTGCCAGCCTTTGCCGGACTGGGGGTCCATCAGATTAATGTGCTGGTCGGCACCGTGTTCGCCAGCAAGGGCGAAGGCTGGATGTCGGCGCTCTATTATGCCGACAGGGTTATGGAGCTTGTGCTGGGTGTGTACGCCGTTAGTGTGGCCACGGTTATCCTGCCGGTGATGTCGCAACAGGCGGTGGAAAAAAATCTCGAGGGGATGAAGGAAACGCTGGGTATTTCCCTGCGCAGCGTCGCTTTCCTGATCGTGCCGGCCATGGCCGGGCTGATTGTTTTGCGGGAACCGATTGTCCGTTTGCTGTTCGAGCGAAAGGCCTTTGATTCTGCTTCCACAGAGCTGACCTCTTTTGCGCTCCTATTTTATGCAGTGGGCTTGCCGGCTTTTGCTGCTGTGCAAATTCTGGTGCGGGGGTTCTATGCCTTGCAGGATACGAAGACGCCGGTGCGGGCCGCTACGGTTGCGCTGGTGGTAAATATTATTCTATGTGCCGCCCTGGTTGTACCGCTGCGGCAGGGAGGATTGGCGCTGGCGGCGTCCCTGGCGGCGTACTCGAACCTGGGGGTTCTCTACTGGATTTTCCGGCGCCGGCTGGGCGCCGTTGACGAGCGGCGGATGGTGTTTTCGCTGTTCCGAATCACTTTGGCTTCAGCGTTGATGGGGGCCGTCTGTTGGTGGGTGGTTGCCCGGACAGCCCTCCTGCAAACCACGCTCCTGGCGCCTTTGCTGGGTTGGTTAAGTGTAACGATTGTGAGTGCGGTAGGTCTCTATGCCGGGCTGGCCTGGGCCTTTGGCTCCGAAGAGTTGAACGAGTTTCTGCTGCTGGTCACGGGCCGGCAGTTGCC
>CBDUYQ010000035.1:0-8404 GCA_965371475.1 uncultured bacterium | reverse complement strand
GCTCAGCCTGGAGATGGCCCGCAGTGAAACCTATGAGGAGCCCGGCGGGCAGCCTTCCGTCCGGCCGGCGACCATCATCGACGATTTGCGGCGGCGTGACTTCACAATCAATGCCATCGGGCTTTCGCTCTCGCCCGGTTCGCGAGGGTTGATGCTCGACCCCACCAACGGTCTGGCCGACATCGAAACCCGGGAACTGCGTACCCTGCACAATTACAGCTTTCTGCACGACCCTTCCCGGTTGATGCGTCTGGTCCGGTTCGGGGCCCGGCTCGGATTCAAGCCGGGGGAGAGGACTCGGGAGCAATTCGCGTCGGCGCTGGAACGGGGGCACCTCGGCTACCTCAAGCGCGGCCACATAAAGTCGGAATTGGAACAGATAACACGCGAACCGAATGCCGTTGCCGTTGTGAAGGCCTTGCAGGCACAGAAGATGCTGGAGGTGTTTCACCCGGCGTTTCAAAGGCGGGGGGCGGATTACGACAACCTGATGAAGTACCAGAAGCACCGCCAGCATGCAGAGGAATCCGGGTACCGCTTTGAGACGTTTCAGCCGGTTTTGTACTACCTCCTGAAACGTCTCAGCGGGAGCGATGCGAATAAACTTCTGAAGAATGCCGGCATGACCGCTGCGGACATGAAGGAGATGAAAAAGTGGATGCCGGAGGTGAAAAAAGTTGTCACGGCGCTGGGCCGCGCCCGCAACGCCAAGCCCCGGCAGGTGTACCAGATGCTCACGGGGATCCCGGTAGGGGTTTTGGTCTTTGCGCTGGCGGAGTTCCGCGCCAAAGCGAAGGTGCAGGCCAAGATTTCCAACTACCTTTTCAAGTACAGACCTTATCGCTCACAGTTGCCGGCGGCGGAATTGGAAGCCCTGGGGATTGCCCGCGGGAAAGAATTCGACAATATCCTGCAGCAGTACTTTGAGGCGCAGCTCGATGGGAAGATTCGCAAAGGGGTCGATGTCAATAAGTACCTCCGCAAGCTGGCGGGCGTGCCGGAGCCTGAACCTGAACCTCCGCCCAAGGACGAGCCACCGCCCAAGAAGCCGGAAAAGGTTGCGTCGAAAAAAATGGCGAGCCGTCCGGCAGCTGCGTCTGCCCGCCAAGGTCTGGTCAGAAAAGCACTGTTAAAGAAGGTGACTACGCAGAAGAAAGTGGGTGCCAAGAAGGGCGCCGGGAAGAAGGCTCCTCCAAGCGCCTCCGGCAGAAAAAAACCTGCGAAGGCGGCCCAGCGGGGCAAGGCACCGGCCTCGAAGAAAGTTTCCCAAAAGAGAGCCAGAGCGAAGACTTCCGGCAAGAAAAAGAAGATGAAACGGCGGCGCTAACCGGCAAAACGGGGGTAAGCGCGATTGATGCCGACTTGGTAAAATAGGGGTTATGGCGAAAGCAGAGTTTGTCCACCTACACGTTCACACCGACTACAGCCTCCTCGACGGGGCCTGCAGCATACCCCGTCTGGTGGACCAGGCCGCTGCGCAAAACATGCCTGCTGTGGCTGTCACCGACCACGGCAATCTTTTCGGCGCGGTAAAATTTGCGCAGGCAGCCGAGGCTAAGGGGATTAAGCCCATCATCGGGTGCGAGGTCTACATCACCACCGGGGACCGGAAGGACCGCTCGGGCGGCGTCGCGCGCACGCACCACCTGGTTCTGCTCAGTGAGACCCTCGACGGCTATAAGAACCTGATGAAGCTGGTGACGGCGGGCCACTTGGAGGGGTTTTACTACAAGCCCCGAATCGACAAAGAGCTGCTGGAGAGACACAGCAAGGGACTAATCGGGTTGTCGGCCTGTCTCAACGGAGAGGTGGCCCACAACCTTGTTTCCGAAGAGTATGAGGCAGCCAAGAAGGCAGCCGGAGAGTATGCCGACATCCTCGGGCCGAACCGCTTCTATCTCGAAATGCAGGACCAGGGGCTGGAGGCGGAGCACCGCATCAACCCCGACATTGCCAGGATGTCTAAGGAATTGGACCTGCCCCTGGTAGTCACCA
Organism: uncultured bacterium; assembly: GCA_965371475.1. Lineage (GTDB taxonomy): Bacteria > Acidobacteriota > Terriglobia > Acidiferrales > 2-02-FULL-67-57 > CBDUYQ01. The sequence goes on along the minus strand of CBDUYQ010000035.1, from coordinate 6,409 downwards.
ATGATTGTCACTATCTGACCCAGGCGGACTCTCACCCTCACGACGCCCTGCTGTGCATCCAGACGGGCAAGCTGATGAGCGATGAGAACCGGATGCGCTTCGATACCGATCAGTTTTACTTCAAAACCGCCGAAGAGATGATGCAGGTTTTCCGTGCCATGCCGGAAGCGGTGACCCGCACGATGGAAATCGCTGAGCGGTGCAACTTCCAACTTCCCAAAGAGGACAACCCTTTCCCGAACTTTGTGGTGCCGGCAGGGCACACCATAGATTCCTATTTCGAGAAGGTCACCCAGGACGGGTTCGAGCAGCGCCGCCGCTATCTGCAGGGGCGGGCCTCCCAAGGCTTGCTGCGGACGCCGCTGGCTGCTTATGAGAAGCGGCTGGAAGAAGAAATCGCCATCATCAAGCAGATGAAGTTCCCCGGTTACTTCCTGATTGTATGGGACTTCATGCGTCATGCCCGTGAGCAGGACATCCCCGTGGGGCCGGGCCGCGGGTCCGCCGCTGGGAGCCTGGTGGGGTACTCGCTGGGGATTACTGACATCGACCCGCTACAGTACGGCTTGCTGTTTGAGCGCTTCCTGAACCCGGAGCGTGTCAGCCTGCCGGATATTGATATTGACTTCTGCCAGCGCCGCCGGGGCGAGGTGATAAATTACGTTACGGAAAAATACCACCGCGAAAATGTTGCGCAGATTATTACCTTTGGGACGATGGCGGCCAAAGCGGCCATCCGTGATGCCGCCCGTGTGATGGAGGTTCCCTACATCGAAGCGGACCGGGTGGCCAAGATGGTTCCGGCGCAACTGAACATTACCCTGGATGAGGCGCTGAAAGAGTCCTCGCAACTGAAGAAGGTGTACAACACCGACAAGAAGATCAAGGACGTCATTGACGTTGCCCGGCGGCTGGAAGGGCTTTCCCGCCATGCCTCGGTGCATGCCGCCGGGGTGGTTATCTCGCCCAGGCCGCTGGAAGAGATTGTCCCGCTTTACAAGACCAACAAAGACGAAATCGTCACACAGTTCGCCATGGACGACCTGGAAAAAGTCGGCCTGCTCAAGATGGACTTCCTGGGCCTGACCACCCTGACCGTCATCGAGGACACCGTGAATCTCATTGCGCGCCACCGCAGCGAGACGCTGGCCCTCAGCGAGATTCCTTTTGATGACACGCAGGTGTACGAGTTGTTTGCGCAGGGACTGACCGGCGGAATTTTCCAGTTTGAATCGCACGGCATGCGGGAGATTCTCCGCCGGTACAAGCCGTCACGTTTCGAGGACTTGATTGCGCTGAACGCACTCTACCGCCCCGGACCGATCCAGGGGGGTATGATCGACGACTTCATCGCCCGCAAGCACGGGAAGAGGGAAGTCAGGTATCTGCTGCCGGAGCTGGAGGGCATCCTGGAAGAGACGCTCGGTGTCATCGTCTATCAGGAACAGGTCATGCAGATTGCCAACCGGGTGGCCGGGTTCAGCCTGGGCGAAGCCGACCTGCTCCGCCGCGCCATGGGCAAGAAAAAGGCCGAGGTAATGGAGGCTCAAAAGGAGAAGTTTCTGGCCGGGGCCCGGGCCAACAAGGTCAACGAAAAGAAGGCGGCTAAACTGTTCGATTTGATGGCGCAGTTTGCCGGTTACGGATTCAATAAGTCGCACTCCGCTGCCTATGCCTTACTGGCCTACCAGACGGCCTATCTCAAGACGCACTACCCGGTGGAGTTCATGGCCGCCGTGCTGACCAACGAAACCGGCAACACCGACAAAGTCGTCAAGTACATCGGCGAGTGCCGTGAGATGGGCATCATCGTCCGCCCGCCGGATGTCCACTCCAGTCACTGGGACTTCACGCCCGAAGAGGGGGCGATTCGGTTCGGGCTGGGGGCGATTCGCAATGTTGGGCAAAACACCGTGGAAGCCATCGAAGAGGCACGCGGGCGGCTGGGGCGCTTCACTTCTCTCTACCAGTTTTGCGACGAAGTGGACGCCCGTACGCTGAACCGGCGTGCTTTGGAAAGCCTTATCAAGGCCGGCGCGATGGATTCACTGGGAGCGCATCGCGCGCAGCTTTTTGAAGCATTGGAGACGGCGCAAGCACAGGGCGCCCGTTTGCAGCGGGAGAAAGACAGCGCGCAGCATGGTTTGTTTGGCACGGGACTTGTGCAGCAGTCCTCGGAACCTGCCCTGCCCGAGGTGGAGGAGTGGCCGGAGCACGAACGGTTGGTTTACGAGAAAGAGATGCTGGGGTATTACATCAGCGGTCATCCGCTGGAGCGTTATGAAGGAAGGTTTCGGGCTCTCGGTGTGACACCGCTGGCGGACTTGGAGAATAAGCAGACGGGCGAGCCGGTCCGGCTGGCGGGGATTATTGCCAGTGTACGGTCGATGCGCAGCCGGAAAGGGGACCGCTGGGCTAAGGTCCGCTTCGAGGACATGACCGGCGCCGTTGACCTGCTCATCTTCCCCAGGGTGTTTAAGGAGTTTGAGCGGCAGTTTGAAAAGGGGGCCGAGCTGGCTGTCCGCGGCAAGGTCCGGGCTGAGGACAGCGGTGTTGCCGTCAGCGTGGACCGAGCCGTGCCGCTCACGGATGCCGTCAAGAACTTGCAGGAAAAGACCAACGGCGGGCAGAATGGAGGGGTCAAGCGGGTTGTAATCGACCTGGACCCGGAGACGGTGTCGGTAGAAAGTATTGGGCAGTTGCAGCAGGCCCTGAGCCGGAAACCGGGCACAAGTCCGGTGGAGTTCCGCCTGCCTTCCGTTTACGGGCGGCATGAGGCAGGCAAGGAAGTACGGGTAAATCCCGACGATGAGTTGCTCCAGGAGATTCGGATGCTCTGCGGCCCACAGGCGGTTTCCTTGGTGTCATAAAGATGGCGGAAAAAAACAAAACCAGGACAGCGGACGAGCGCAAGAAGATGCCGGTCTGGGATCGCGTGGAGCTGGCGCGGCACCCGTTGCGGCCCTACACGCTGGACTACGCCCGGCTGCTTTTCGATGACTTCTCGGAAATCCACGGCGACCGGAACTTCGGCGACGACCCCGCTATCGTGTGCGGTATGGCGAAGTTCCACGGAGAACCGGTGCTGCTGGTGGGGCACCAGAAGGGGCGGGACACGAAGGACAGGGTCCACCGGAATTTCGGCCAGCCCAAACCGGAAGGGTACCGGAAGGCGCTGCGCGCCATGCGCCTGGCGGCCAAGTTTAACCGCCCGATTTTTTGCCTGATTGACACGCAGGGCGCTTACCCCGGCATCGACGCTGAAGCTCGTGGGCAGGCAGAAGCCATTGCCAGCAACCTCCGGGAGATGGCGCGGCTGCCGGTTCCGATTATTGTAACGGTTACCGGGGAAGGGGGCAGCGGCGGCGCCCTGGCTATCGCAATTGGGGACAAAGTCAACATGCTGGAAAACTCTTTCTACTCGGTGATTTCGCCGGAAGGGTGCGCGTCCATCATGTGGCGGGACGCGGGAAAGAAGAAGCAGGCGGCAGAGGCACTCAAGCTTACCCCGGACGATTTGTACCGCCTGGGTATCGTGGATGAAATTATTCCTGAGCCAGCAGGCGGCGCCCACAACGATCCGGAGCGAATGGCGCAGATTCTGGATGAGATTCTGGTTCGTACCCTTGAGGATTTGAAGATGTGGCCTGTGCGGGATCTGCTCGACCGGCGGTATGAAAAATTCCGGAAGATGGGGCAGTTCTTTCAGTCCGCCTAGTCAGCAGCCCTCGCGCTCCCGTACCTGTTTCTCTGGTGAAGGCTTATGCAACCCGTCATAGCAGTTCCTCCATATCCCTTTGGAGAGGTGAACTTCAAAAGGTTTTCAGTCGAAGTAACCTTTGCTAGAGGAAACTAATGTCTCAGGGTATGGAATCTGCTTATATGTGAACTGTTGACGTGTCACGAAATATATTAGCGTGAACATAGCAGATATGATGCTATTGACAATAGAATATTAATTGGGCATTATCATTAAATAGTCATTTTGGAGGGTGTTTTGACCTCAAAGCCAATCGTCGTCAGTCCCGGAGAAGTCATCTCCATCCTTCCGGTTCGCGATATGGTTCTGTTCCCGAAGGCGGTGGCGCCGCTTACCGTGGGACGGGACAGTTCACTGCAACTGATCAAATCTCTGGGCGAGGACGAACGCCACATCGGCCTGGTGGCGCAGCGCGACCCCAAGCTGGACAGGCCGCAACCCGCCGACCTGCATTCTTTCGGCACCATTGCCACCCTTCACAAAGTGGTTACGATGCCGAACGACACCATGCTTGCGCTGGTAGAAGGCGTTAAGCGTATCCGAATTGTGGAGTATGTGCAGGAGGAACCCTACCTGCGCGCCCGGGTGGAGTTATTGGAGGACGTGTTGCCGCAGGACTCAGGGCTGGAACTCCAGGCGCTGGTTCGGACGGTGCAGGACCTCTACCATGAAATAGTCTCGAACGCCCCCAACCTCTCGGAAGAGTTGCAGGCCATGGTAGCCGATGTCGGTAACCCGTCCCAGTTGTGCGACTTTATCGCTTCTTCGCTTCCATTTTTGTCCACCACCTCCAAGCAGCAGATGCTGGAGACCCTGAGCGTCGAGGTCCGCCTGCGCTTCCTAATGGAGGAGTTGTTCAAGGAGCGCGAGATTCTCCGCGTCCGCACAAAAATCCAGACCGACGTACAGGAGCAGGTTAACCAGAACCAGAAAGAGTATTTACTGCGCGAGCAGTTGCGCGCCATCCAGAAGGAGCTGGGGGAAGAGGACGACGGGCAGCGCGAGGCCGACGAACTCCGCAAGAAATTGGAAGAAGCCGGCCTGCCGGAAGAGGTGCAAAAGGAAGCCGACCGGGAGCTGGGCCGATTGCAGCGGATGTCGCCAGCCGCTTCGGAATACAGTGTAACGCGCACCTACCTGGAATGGTTGGCGTCGCTGCCGTGGAACCAGTCGAGTGCGGAAGAGGTGGATGTAAACCGCGCCGAGAAGTTCCTGAATGAAGACCATTATGACCTGGAAAAACCCAAACAGCGGATTCTGGAATACCTTTCCGTCCAGCAACTGAAGAAAGACATGAAGGGGCCCATCCTGTGCTTCGTGGGGCCGCCGGGGGTGGGGAAGACCTCGCTGGGGAAGTCCATTGCGCGGGCGCTGGGCCGGAAGTTTGCCCGTATTTCGTTGGGCGGTATGCACGACGAAGCGGAGATTCGCGGGCATCGCCGGACCTACATCGGCGCCATGCCGGGGCAGATTATCCAGGGGTTGCGGCGGGTGGAAACCAACGATCCTGTCTTTATGCTCGATGAGGTGGACAAGATTGGCCACGACTTCCGGGGCGACCCGGCCGCGGCGTTACTGGAAGTTTTGGATCCGGAACAGAACCACGCCTTCCGCGACCATTATCTCGACGTCCCCTTTGACCTTTCCAAGGTGCTCTTTATCGCCACCACCAACGTGCTCGACACTATTCCGCCGGCCCTGCGGGACCGCATGGAAATTCTCGAACTCCCCGGGTATACCGAGGAGGAAAAAGTCCATATTGCCCGGCAGTACATCGTGCCCAAACAGATTCGCGAGCACGGCTTCGAGGGAAAAGGGTTAATTGATTTTACCGACGAAGCTTTGAGTGAAATCATCCAGAGCTATACCCATGAGGCTGGTGTCCGCAACCTGGAGCGCCAGGTGGCCACCATCTGCCGGAAACGGGCCCGGCAGCTTACCCGGATGCCGGAGGAAACCCCGTCACCGCTCACGGTATCGCCTGCGGTGGTGCGTGAAATGCTCGGTGTGCCTCGTTACCATGTCGAGTCGGAAATCGAAGAGCGTACGGCTCGCCCGGGCGTAGCCGTGGCGCTGGCCTGGACTCCCGCCGGCGGCGACATATTGTTCGTAGAAGCCGCCCGCATGCCGGGCAGTGATGGAAACGGGCGGGGAGAATTCACTGTCACCGGGCAGGTCGGCGACGTCATGAAGGAGTCGATGCGCGCAGCATTGACCTGGGTGCGGGGGAACGCGGCGCGGTACGGGCTCGATCCGGTTGCGGTGCAAAGGTCCGACGTCCACCTGCACGTCCCGGCCGGGGCCATCCCAAAGGACGGGCCCTCTGCCGGCGTGGTGATGGCAACGTCACTGATGTCGCTTTTCTCCGACCAGGCCGTAAAGCCCTGTGTGGCGCTTACCGGCGAAATTACGTTGAGCGGACAGGTGCTGCCCGTGGGCGGTATCAAGGAAAAGGTTCTGGCGGCCAAGCGCAGCGGAGTACACACGATAGTCCTTCCCAAGGAAAACGAACCAAACGTGCTGGAGGACATCCCGGAAGAGTTGCGCGAAGGTCTGACCCTTCACTTTGTAAAGACGGTTGACGAAGCGCTGGGGCACGCCTTCGAGCCCAAACTTTCCGTGCAGGTGCAACTGGCCTCGGCGGAGAGG
>CBDUYQ010000034.1:0-8546 GCA_965371475.1 uncultured bacterium | reverse complement strand
CCTCGGTCGAGGAACAGACCGCGACCAGCACCGAGATGGGACGCAACGTGGGAGAAGCGGCCAAGGGCAGCGCGGAGATTGCCGAAAACATCTCCGGCGTGGCCTCGGCGGCTCAGGACACCTCCAGCGGAGCCAACAACACCCAGTCGGCGGCAGCGGAACTGGCCCGGATGTCGAACGACCTCCAGGCGCTGGCCGAAAGCATCAACACCGACTAACAACGCTTCAATGACCGGACACAGGAGCCGCCCTCTTCGGAGAGGCGGCCTCCTGCTGCCCGGCCCGTTCAGTCTGCCCCCCCGGCAGGCGGCCGGAAGGGCCCGGAAGAATCGGCCTCCCCCCTCAAGCTTCACTGTCAATTGTTCGATATAGGTGGTAGGGGCTGTGTGTGGTAACGCAAGGTATTACCCGCTCGGGGTGTTCCATCGGAACGGGGTTGGCAGGCTAATTGCTCTAAATACAGCGTAATTATTTGCGCGAACTAATGTTAAATAACTCCGTGAACACCCAACTCGAAAGGTCCTGGCGGCTGGGGTTGCTGGCCAAAGACCTGGCCCGGGTTCGCCTGAGCAAGGACGAGCAGGCCCGTGAACAGGCCCGCCGCAAGCTGGTCCAGCGCATGGGCGCCCTGCACGGCCTGCCGCAGAAAATCGGCCAGATTCTCTCCCTTGCCGAACTCACCGGGGAGGAGAAAACTTACACTCCGCTAACAGAAAGCGCCCCCGCCGTTCCCGCCAAAGAGGCGCTGGAAGAAATTGCGCACCAACTCGGACGCCCCCTTTCCCACTGTTTCCAGGAGGTTGAAAGTGAAGGCATCTCGGCTTCGCTGGGACAGGTCCACCCGGCCGTGCTGCCCGAAGGGCGGCGCGTCGCCGTCAAGTTTCAATATCCCGGCATCGCGGAAACCATCGAGCACGACCTGAAGGCCCTGGGGTGGCTGACCGCCCCGATGGGCGGCCTCAAGCGCGGGTTTGACGTAAAAGATTATCAGCGCGAAGTCGGCGCGCGGCTGCACGAAGAGCTTGACTACCGCCACGAAGCCCGCACCTTGAAACATTTCGCCCACTTCGTTTCCGGCTGGGACGACGTCGAAGTCCCGCAGGTAATTGACGAACTGAGCGGCGACCGCATTCTGACCATGACCTGGCTGGAGGGAGAACCTTTCTCGGCTGACCAATCCTGGTCCCGGACAGAACGCCGGCAACTGGGGGCCACGTTGCTTCGGCTCTTCCTGACCAGCTGCCTGCGCTGGGGCTACTTGCACGCCGACCCCCATCCGGGGAATTACCGATTCTCCCGACGTAACGGGAAGCCGGTGGTGGGTTTGCTCGACTTCGGCTGCGTGAAGCGGCTCGACCGCGAAACGGTTAATGCTCTCAAGCATCTCCTCTACGACGTCATGGAAGGCAAACTCGACAACGACCCCGAACGCGCGCTGGCCCGCTACCTCGCGCTGGGTTTCAAGCGCGACGCCCTCGAACCCATGCAGCACCTGCTCGCCCCGCTGAGCCGCGTTCTGTTCGAGCCGTTCCTCGCCCGCAAACCCTTCTCGCCTGCTCAATGGCGGCTGGGGGAACGCGTGGAAGAGGTCCTGGGTGACTTCCGCTGGAACTTCCGCTTTGCCGGCCCGGCCAATCTGATTTATTTTATGCGAGCCTACCAGGGCATCGTGCAATACCTGGAAGCCCTGGACGTCCCGGTTAACTGGCGGGAAATTCTGGACGAGGCCGCCGGCAAAACTGAGCGTCCGGCAACCCCTGTTTTGCCGGTTGTCGCGAAACGACAGGCAAAAGCCCGTGCGCTCAAGATCCAAGTTCTCGAAAACAACCGGCAGAAAGTTGCGCTGACTTTCCAGGCCCACTGTGCGGAAAACCTGCCGGAGTTGCTCCCGCCCGACCTGGAAGCAAAACTGGCGGCCCGCGCCATTGATGTGCGCCGGATTGCGGAAGAGGCTGCCGTGGGCGGTTTTGCGCCGGGAGAACTTTTCATTTTGGAAGAAAATAACAAGAGTGTTCGTGTCTGGCTCGAATAGGCGCGAGGCACTCTAAAATCTGGAGGGTAATTATGACTACGATTGGAATGAACTACGAAATCCTGGAAGGCAAGGATGCTCCGTTCGAGAAGAAGTTCGCCATAGTGCTGGAAATTATGCAGGATGTTCCGGGCCACGTGAAAACTCACCTCTACCGGGACGCCTACAAGGAGCGTTCCTACCTGGTGGTTTCAGAATGGCAGACCCGCGAAACCTTCGATGCCTTTGTGACGTCCGAGGCCTTCCGTACCACCACCGCCTGGGGAGAATCCAGCATCCTGGCAACCCGTCCCAGCCATTTCGTGTATGGCGCAGACGCCGGCGCACCGCTGGCCGGCGGTTGTCCGCAAAACTAAATACGAAAGGGGACAACCAAACACCGTGAACCGGAAAAGAAAGAGTTTTTGTCACACTGACAAACCGCTGGCGTGTGCAGCAACGGCACACCGGCACGAGCAGACTGCCAATGCTCAACCCTGCCAATCAGCAAACTGGGGGAAACAATGATGCAAGCAATAGTTATCGATGACTCAAAGGCGATCCGAGCCCTGCTGGGCAAGTTCCTTCGCGAACTCGGCTTTGAAGTATCCGAGGCCGGGGACGGAAAGGAAGCCCTGGAACGCCTGAAGGAAAACCAGGGAACCACCGTGGCCATGGTGGACTGGAACATGCCCGAAATGGACGGTTATGACTTTATCTGCAGCGTCCGGGCCAACCAGGCCTACGACAACCTTCGGCTGATCATGGTCACCACGGAAACCGAAATGAACCAGGTGGCCAAGGCACTCGAAGCCGGCGCGGATGAGTATGTCATGAAGCCTTTCACCAAAGAGATGATTATGGAAAAGCTGGACATGCTCGGTCTCACCACAACTTCGACTTCGTAAGGACGCTCGATGAGAAAAATTCGCGTACTCGTAGTGGATGACGCTGTCGTTGTCCGTCGGATGCTGACCGATATCCTCTCCAGTGACCCGGAACTGGAGGTGGCCGGGACGGCGCCCAATGGCCGCATTGCGCTTGCCCGTATCCCGCAGATCAACCCCGACCTGATAACGCTGGATATCGAGATGCCTGAAATGGACGGTCTCGAAACCCTGCGCGAAATCCGGAAAACCTATCCCAAGCTCCCGGTCATTATGTTCAGCACCCTCACCCAGCGCGGGGCAGGCGAAACCCTGGATGCGCTGGCACTGGGCGCCAACGATTACGTCACCAAACCCGCCAATGTGGGCAGCGTGGGCGCCGCCATTGAGGCCATTCGTCAGGAACTGGTCCCCAAAATCAAAACATTCTGCGCTAGAGCAGCGGGTGTGGCAACGCCTGCGTTGGCTCCCCTGAAAACCACGGCCATTGGCCGGCCCGCGGCCCGGCGCAGGCCGCATCCCCCTTCCCGAATAGATGTGGTGGCCATAGCAGTTTCCACCGGCGGGCCGAATACTCTGGCGGAGATATTCCCGATTTTTCCAGCTGATTTTCCCGTCCCGGTGGTAATCGTCCAACACATGCCGCCCCTGTTCACCAAAATTTTGGCGGAACGGCTGGATGCAAAATCAGAACTCCTAGTGGCCGAAGGACGTCAGGGCGAGATCCTCCATCCCGGTCAAGTCTGGATTGCGCCCGGCGGCTACCACATGGTGGTAAAACGCCAAGGGACACTGGTTGGTCTCCAAATTAACGAAAACCCCCCGGAAAACTCCTGTCGCCCGGCCGCCGACGTGCTCTTCCGTTCGGTGGTACAAGCGTACGGCGCAAACGTCCTGGGCGTGGTTTTGACCGGCATGGGACAGGATGGTTTGCGCGGCAGCGAACACATCCATGACGCCGGCGGACAGATTTTTGTGCAGGATGAAGCCACCTCAGTCGTCTGGGGCATGCCCGGCTATGTGACGGAAGCCGGCCTGGCTGACAAGGTTTTACCCGCGGATCAAATCGGAACAGAAATTGTCCGTGCCATAACAACCCGGCGCACGATATCTGCCGGGGTCATGTAAAGAGGGCGAGAAGGCAAATTGTGCCAGTAAGAACGATAGAAGCGACGGACTTTGATTACGTCCGCAACCTGGTACGCGACCATGCGGCCATCGTCCTGGACGACGGCAAAGAGTACCTGGTGGAAGCTCGCCTCTACCCGGTGGCCCGGCGGGAAGGCTTTGGTTCGATTACCGAACTGGTCGACCAACTGCGGCAAAAACCGTACAACGGCCTGCACGAAAAAGTCATCGATGCGATGACCACCAACGAGACCTCTTTTTTCCGGGACGGGCGTCCGTTTCAGGCCCTAAAAAACCATCTGCTGCCGGAGTTTCTGGAAAAACGCGCCGCCACTAAACAAATCCATATCTGGTGTGCCGCCAGCTCTTCCGGACAGGAGCCGTACACCGTCGCCATGCTGGTCCATGAGTTTTTTGCCTCCTACCCGGACTGGACGGTGCGGATTCTGGCCAGCGACATCTCCGAGGAGATGCTCACCCGTTGCCGGGAAGCCTGTTACAGCCAGATTGAAATCAACCGCGGCCTGCCCGCCCAGTACCTGGTAAAGTACTTTGAAAAGCACGGCATGGAATGGCACCTGCAAGAAAATATCCGCCGCATGGTGGAGTTCCAGCGGATCAACCTGGCACACCCGTGGCCCACGCTCCCGATGGTGGATATCGTGTTCATGCGGAATATCCTGATCTATTTCGACACAGAAACCAAGAAGGACATACTCGCCCGGACGCGCGAACACCTGCGTTCGGACGGCTACCTGCTCTTGGGCGGTGCGGAAACCACCCTCAACCTGGATGACGAATACGAGCAGGTGTACTTCGGCAAGGCTTCTTGCTACCGCCAGCGTCAAAAATAAGGAGAATGATTATGCAGTTTCTGGAAAAGGAGATTTGCCAGTTGATGGAAGCCATCTGGACCGACTTCCTCGGCATGGAGATTGCCCCTCTCGCGGAGAAAGCCATCCCGAACGGAGAGCCGGAAGGCCTTTCCAGCTGCCTCCACATCACCGGGGGGTGGGACGGCATGGTAACGCTCAGTTGCCCTACCCAACTGGCCCAGCAAGCCGCTACTACCATGTTCGGTGTGGAACCTGACAAGGTGACCGAAGAACAGACCCTCGACGCCATGGGAGAACTGACCAACATGACCGGCGGGAACCTGAAAGCTCTGATGCCCCCTCCCTGCCATATATCCCTGCCCATACTCACCCAACACACAGATAGTCCCTTGCAGTTTCCCGGCAGCCGACTGGTGACCGAAGTGATCTTTAACGCCCAGGGCCACAAACTGGTGGTATCCGTTTTGGAAAGAGAGAAAAAGACTGCCGCCCAATCTGCGTAAGGGAAATTATGAGGTATCACCAAACGGCGGACTAGACGAGGGCGAACCATGACCGACTACAACAAAAAACGGGAATTCCTCCGCGTGGACACGAAATTCAAGGTCACGCTCGAAAATGAGGGAAAAACTATCCAATCAGGCCGCACCCGGGATCTGAGCATGAAAGGACTACTGGTGCTCTGTGAGGAGCGTTACCCTGTTGGGACGGATTGCCGGATATTGATCCACTTGAGCGACCCGGACTCCGGCCCAAAAGTGGAAGCCCGGGGCACGATTGTCCGTGAACACCCTGACGGGCTTGGCATACAATTTACCGAATTGGATGTGGATAGCTACAACCACCTGAGGAAAATGATCATCCACAACGCCGAGGAGACCGAAAAAGCGGAGCAGGAAATTCACGACCACGTCGGCCTCAAGCGGCGGGCAGAAGAGACTCCCTGACGGTTGGCGGTTCCCCGGCCCCCTTCCGGTAAATTCTCCTCGGTTTCCGGCGATCGGGGCGGGCGCAAACAAAAAACATGACTTTGGTACAGGATACTGACAGGCAAGTGGGGAAAATTTCCCTCAAAGCCCAATTTCTCTACAACCCGCCGGGGAGGGGTTTATACTGCCACAGTGCAACGCTTGCGCAAACACGCGACGGCGCCCTGCTGGCGGCATGGTACGCCTACCCGGAAGAGGAGCACCGCAACGGCTCGCTGATTCTGGCGCGGCGGAGACCCGGTTCGGCCACCTGGTCGAAGAGCAAACAGATTCTCCCCGAGTTGGACTCCTCTGCCGGCAACCCTGTGCTGTTCGAAGCGCCCAACGGTATCCTGTGGCTGCACTTTGCGCTCCTGAAGGGCGACTACTGGAACAGCGCTGAACTTATGGCGTCTTTCTCCCAGGATGGAGGGAATACCTGGTCGTCCCCCCACCGGCTCTGGCCCGATCGCGGCATGATGGTTCGGCACCCGCCCGTAGCGCTGGAGGACGGCGGCCTGCTCCTCCCGGCCTACGATGAAAATCTCCGGGAGTCCGTGCTGCTCAAAAGCGGCCCGCCTTTCACGGAGTGGATTGCCAGTTACCGGTTCAAGGGCCTCTCCCTGATTCAGCCGGTCCTGGTGCGGCAGCGGGAGCACAGCCTGGGGATTTACTTCCGGCCCTGGTCCGACCCCCGGCAAATCTGGCGGAGCCATTCCAACGACGACGGCGCCACTTGGGGCCCGCCGGTCCGCACCCCCCTGCCTAACCCGCTGAGCGGTATCGCCGCCTTTGTCCACGAGAATCGGACTGTGCTGATCTACAACCATACCAAAGAGCACCAGCGCCACCCACTCAGCCTCAATATCTCCGACGACTGGGGCATCACCTGGAGGGGACCCGTTCACATCGATACGCCTCTCTTTGAAGTCAGCTACCCCAATTTTCTGCTGAACCCCAACGGGCAGGTGGACGGGGTGTACTCCTACAACCGCCGGATGATCAAACACGTCACTTTCTCGCCCAAGGAACTGCGATGAAGGCCCAGGTAGCCACAATCCGCGACTTCAAGAACATCCACGAGGGCAAGCGTCTCTTTATACTGGCGTCGGGACCCTCGCTGGAACGGATCAACCTGGCCGCGCTGCGCCGGCGTATCGTGATGGGTCTGAACCGGTCCCCGCTCGCCTTCCCCAATACTCACTACCACTGCACCATGGACCATCGTCTTTTTGAGGAATTTCCCCAGATGCTTTCCAAAACCCGCTATCTTTTCACTCTCGAAGGACGGCCGTTCGGTATCCCGCTCCGGCTGCTGGGTTCAGAGGGTTTCAGTTGGGATTTAGAGGAAGGGATCTATTCCGGCTACACCACCAGCTACTTTGCGCTCCAAGTGGCAGTGTATATGGGGTTCAAGGAGATCTATTTCCTGGGACTGGACCTGAAACACTATGCCGGCCGGACCCACTTCTTCGGGCACGACTTCCATTCACGCAACCACGAGAATACGGAATTCCCCCGCATGCGCAAGATGCTCAACTACGGCGCGAAGGAATTGGAGGGGACGGATATCCAGGTATTCAACTGTAGCCCGCGTTCCGACCTGGAATGCTTCCCGAAGGTTTCCTACGAATACGCCCTGTCCCTGTAACCTCTGGTATCGATTACGACACCGTATTGATGAAAAGTTGTACGGTGTCAATTCCTGCCATGATACCAAGCCCACCGGCGCCAACGGGTACACCGCCATGGGAACCACTTGCCATCGATTCACGGCCCGCCCCCGATTGGCAGCCTAATCCTTCTGGCAACGCGCAAAGAAAAAAGAAAAAGGGGAAGGCCTAACCAACAGTGTGTTTGCTTGGGTTGGCGATGCAGGGATGCAATGATGCATGCCCACCATCAGTCAGGGTCCTTCCCCAAAGGAATCTCGTTCGGCGCGATGTGGAAAAGCCAACCATTTCATTGCATCTACAGGGTGACTATACGAGGGCAACGTAAAGGGAAAATGAGGTGAATGTAAGTGTTCGGTTAATCCTCCCGGCCGCTGTAGAACCAGGGACCGAGTTCCTCGCACAAATGCAATTTACTCATAACATTGAACTTGTCAACCTATGTTGCCTCCGGGTTTCCGCTCCCTGACTGCAAGAAGGTTGTGGGAGGAACCGCCAGAAGGGCGCTTAGCTACTCCGAAGAGGACGAAACAGCAACAGGCAAAAGTAGCCGCCTTTGGAGAGAAATTAAATGCCCTTGCCAAAACAGCCGGACTTTCTGTATTTTCACTTGGGGGATGAAATCTGGGGTACCGGATGAAAAAGATTTTTATCCTGGAAGACGACAAAGACATAATCGAGGTAGTGCGAACCACGCTGGAGGCCGACGGCTTCCAGGTTGACTCCGACAGTGACGGCGTAACCGGCTTGGCGCAAGTGAGGAAGTCTCCGCCCGACCTCCTCCTGTTGGATCTTACTTTGCCGCAGCAGTCCGGCTTGGAAATCTGCAAAGAGATCCGCCGTGACCAGAACCTGAACCGGCTTCCCATCATTATGCTAACCGGGCGGGCGGAAGTTTCCGACCGCATTCTGGGCCTGGAAGTCGGCGCCGACGACTACATCACCAAACCGTTCGAACCCAAAGAACTGCTGGCCCGCATCCGGGCGCTGCTCCGCCGGGTAGAACCCCTCGAGGAAAGCGAAAAAGTCCTCACAGCAGGCCC
>CBDUYQ010000033.1:0-8575 GCA_965371475.1 uncultured bacterium | reverse complement strand
CCAAGTACATCATCGCCAACTGCGACGAGAGCGAACCCGGCACCTGCAAGGACCGTGCCCTGATGGAACTCGACCCGCACCAGTTGATTGAGGGAATGATTATCGCCGGTCGCGCCGTCAACGCCCACCGGGGCTTTATGTACGTCCGGGGCGAGTATCGCTACGTCATCAACATTCTCGACCGCGCCATCCAGGAGGCCTACGACGGCGGCTACCTTGGCAAGAATATCCTGGGCAGCGGGTACGACTTCGACCTGCAAACCCACACCGGCGCCGGCGCTTATGAATGCGGCGAAGAGAGCGCCCTGATGGAATCCCTCGAGGGCAAGCGCGGCTACCCGCGCATCCGTCCGCCCTTCCCGGCCGTGGTCGGACTCTACGGCAGCCCCACCATCATTAACAATGCCGAAACGCTCTCCTCCGTCCCCGCCGTAATCCTCAACGGCGGAGAATGGTACGCCAACCTCGGTACGCCCAAAAACGGCGGCACCCGCCTCTTCTGCCTCTCCGGCCACGTCAACCGCCCTGGACTCTATGAACTCCCAATGGGCTTTCCGCTCCGCCGCATGATTGAAGAGGTGGCCGGGGGTATCCCCAACGGAAAAAAAATCAAGGCGGTGATTCCTGGCGGCTCCTCGGTTCCCGTCCTTACCCCGGACGAACTCGACGTCCCCATGGATTTTGACTCCGTCGCCAAGGCGGGCTCGCTGCTCGGTTCCGGCGGCGTCATGGTAATGGACGAGGACACCTGCATGGTCGAGGTCGCACAGCGCATCATGCAATTCTACGCACACGAGTCTTGCGGCTGGTGTATTCCCTGCCGCGAAGGCACCACCTGGCTCAAAAAAATGCTCGACCGCTTCCACGGCGGCCAGGGGCGCGCAGAAGATATCGACCAGATGAGCGAGCTGGCCAGGAACATGCTCGGCAAGACCTTCTGCCCGCTGGGTGACGCCGCCGCCATGCCGACCATCGCCATCGTGGAAAAATTCCGCGAGGAGTTTGAGGAGCACCTTCGCCTCGGCGCCTGCCCCCTGGAGCAGAAAGCACAAACGGTAAGCTGACCCCATGAGCCAAACCACAACAACCGCGGCAGCGACGATCCAGGTCACTATCGACGGGCAGCCCATCACTGTCCCCAAAAACACGCTGCTGATCGAAGCCTGCAAACAAATCGGCACGGAGATCCCCTCCTTCTGCTACTGGCCGGGCCTCTCCTTGCAAGCCGCCTGCCGGATGTGCCTGGTCAAGGTCGAAAAGATTCCCAAACTCGCCACCGCCTGCACCACCGTAGTCATGGACGGCATGGTCGTCCACACCGGCATCCCGGAAATTCACGACGCGCGCAAATCCATGCTCGAGTTCCTGCTCACCAACCACCCGCTCGACTGCCCGGTCTGCGACAAAGGCGGCGAGTGCGAGTTGCAGGACATGGTTTTCCGCTACGGCGCTGCCGAGAGCCGCTTCATCGAGGAAAAGGAACACCAGCCCGAGCAGCAGTTCTCCTCGGTGGTCTATTTCGACTACGGCCGCTGCATCCTCTGTTTCCGCTGCGTACGCGTCTGCGACGAAGGCATGGACGTGCAAGCCCTGGGCGTGGGCAACCGCGGCATCCGCTCCGTCATCCTGCCCAACCAGCCCGACGGCACGCTTGAATGCGAACAGTGCGGCATGTGCGTGGACATCTGTCCCGTGGGTGCGCTCACCAGCCAGCAGTACCGCTACAAGACCCGGCCCTGGGAGATGCAGTACATCGCCACGCCCTGCGCCCACTGCGCCGATGGCTGCAAGACCACGCTCAACCTCCGCAACAACCAGATTGTGCGCGGCAACAACCGCGACAAGTCCGGCATCAACGGCGAGTTCCTCTGCATCAAAGGACGCTACGCCGGCGACTTCACCCACCACCCCGACCGGCTCCGCTTTCCCTTGGTCCGCCGCGACGGCAAGCTCCAGCCGGCCTCCTGGGACGAAGCCTTTCGGTTTGTCAAACTGAACCTGAAACGCATCCTGCAGGAACACAGCCCCGAAGCTGTCGGCTTCCTCGGCTCCAACCGAACGACCAACGAGGAGAACTATCTGCTCAACCGTTTCGCCCGCTCGGTTATCGGCACCAACAACCTCGACCACCACCGCACCGCCGACTTCGCTGCCCTGGTGGGAGCGTTGGGCGGAGAAGCCGGTCGCCACGCCACCATGCAGGCTGTTGCACAGGCTTCGGCCATACTCCTGGTTGGCAACGACCCCACCCACAACCATCCCCTGCTGGCGTGGAACATCCGTTCGGCGGTTAGGCAGCACCACGCCAACCTCTGCCTCCTGAATTCACGGGAAATTAAACTTCGCCGCCAAGCCCGCCACTTTGTCCAGCTTCCCACCGGCGCCGAGTACGACGCTCTGGAAACCCTGCGCGGCCACCAGCAAAATCTCTCCGACGCTACTACCGAAGAGCTGGAAAAACTCTGGGAATCTCTGGAGAACGAAACTGACGTTATTGTAATTTTCGGCGCGGAATTGAGCGGCGAATCCATTCGCAAACTTGTCAGCTTGGGCAACACCCTCCCCGGCACAACCCGCTACATCGCCCTGGCCGATTACGCCAACTCCCGCGGCGCCTCCGACATGGGCCTTCTGCCTGACCGGCTGCCGGGTTATGTTCCCCTTTCCGCTACAGCCGAAGCCGTGGCAGGAAGAAAACAATGGGAGTCACTATGGGGAGGCCCTCTGCCCACCGCTTCCGGACTGACCACCTCAGAGATGCTGCACAGCGAAAAGCTCCGGGCACTTTATGTAATCGGATCTAACCCATTCAAAACATACGGCTTGGAGACCTCCCGGGAATCACTTCCCGCGCTGGAATTTCTTGTCGTACATGAACTCTTTATGACCGAGACCGCTCAACTTGCCGACGTCGTCCTGCCCGCCGCCAGCCTCTACGAAAAGGAAGGCACGGTGACAAACACCTGCGGCCAGGTCCAGCGCCTGCGCCCGGCGCTCGACCCCGGCGAGGTGCGGACCGACTTCGATATCCTCCGCCTGCTCTCGCACGCTATGGGCAAGCCCATGCACTACCGCACCCCGGAAGCGGTGACGGAAGAAATTCGCCGCCACATCCCCGGCTACGACCTCCCCATGGCAACGCTGCTGGCCGGTCAGGCGGTCCCCACAACCCCGCTTGACGGACAGGCCCCGGTCGATACCCCTGCCGGGCTGGTCTTCTCCTCCGACGACTCCCTGTTCACCTCCGGCACCCTGGGCCGCTACAGCCAGGCGCTTAACCTGGTAAAAGAAAAAGACCTCCCGCGGTCGAAACTATGAGCGAAATGAGCGACTGGATTGCTGCCAACCAGATACTTGTCCTGACGGTCGTAAAGAGCGCCCTGGTGCTCTCCGTCCTGATGACCACCATCGCTTACCTGGTCTGGTTCGAGCGCAAGGTCATCGCCCACATGCAGTCACGCTGGGGACCCTACCGCGTAGGTCCTCACGGACTGCTGCAACCGCTGGCCGACGGGCTCAAGTTTCTTTTCAAGGAAGACCTGATCATCGGAACCGTAACCAGCAAGTTCGTGTACCTGCTGGCGCCGTTCCTTTCGGTCTCACTGGCGCTGCTGGCCATTGCCGTCATCCCATTCGGCCCGGACGTTACCATCCTGGGCACTACAGTTGGACTCAACATCGCGGATATCGACGTCGGGCTGCTGTTCATACTGGCCGTCACTTCGCTCGGCGTGTACGCTGTCTCGCTGGCCGGTTGGGCCTCCAACAGCAAATACCCCCTGCTGGGCGGGTTGCGCAGCGCCGCCCAGATGGTCAGCTACGAACTGGCACTCTCCTTTGCCGTCATCGGAGTCCTTCTGCTGGCCAACACACTCTCCCTGCAGGAAATCATCGCCCAACAGGCCGGACACTGGGGCAGCGCCATCCCACGTTGGTTTGTCTTCCCGCAATTTATTGCGTTCCTGATCTTCTTTCTCGGCGGCTTGGCGGAAACCAACCGCGCCCCCTTCGACCTGCCCGAAGCCGAAACCGAACTGGTGGCCGGCTTCCACACCGAATACAGCAGCATGAAGTTCGCCATGTTTTTCATGGGCGAGTACGCCCACATGATTACCACGGCGCTGGTGATCTCCGTGCTGTTCTTCGGCGGGTGGCTCTCGCCCTTCCCCGGCGCCCCGGAGTGGAGATGGACACAATACTTCCCGCCGCTGGCGACGGCGGCGCTGGCGCTGCTCTTCCTGGTCAATGCGCTACGGCTGCCCAGCAAGTTCAACCAGGCATTGTCATTCTTTGCCGGCGCCGGGCTGGCGGGCGTTTCCTGGATACTGGCCCAGCCTGCCGTCTTGGTCGCCGTACAGGGCCCGTTCTGGCTTATCAGCAAAGCCGTGGTCTTTCTGTTTATCTTCATCTGGATACGCGCCACCCTGCCCCGCTTCCGGTACGACCAACTCATGTCGTTCGGCTGGAAGCTGCTGGTGCCGCTCGCCATCCTTAACATAATCGTCACCAGCTTCATCATTGCCTGGATGGGGAAATAAATGAGCGTCGAACTGCTGGTATTCTTTGTCTTTGCCGGGCTGGCAATTGCCGGCGCGCTCAACCTGGTCTTCCAGCGTCACCCCATCCACAGCGCGCTCTCGTTGATTCTGGTCATGGTATCGCTGGCCGTACTCTACCTGCTGCTCGGAGCGGAATTTATCGCGGCCATACAAATCATCGTTTACGCCGGGGCTATCATGGTGCTCTTCCTGTTTGTCATCATGGTGCTTAACGCCGGGGAAGAAGAACACACACAGATGAGCCGCCTGGCGCGCTTCATCGGGCTGCCGCTGGCCGCCTTCTTTCTGCTGGAAGCAACCTTCTTCACCTACCGCGCCTGGCCCAACGGACAAGTGGTAGTGCCGGACGGCTTCGTCGGCTCGGCCTCGCGGCTCGGGCACTCGCTCTTTAGCGACTACCTGCTGACGTTTGAACTGACCGGCGTTCTGATTCTCATCGCCCTGCTGGGCGCCGTCGTACTGGCAAAAAAGGATACCTAGACGTGGTACCGGTTTCTTACTACCTGGCCCTGAGCGCCATCCTCTTCGGACTGGGTGTGCTCGGCTTCCTGCTCAAACGCAGCACCATTGCCATCTTCATGTCGATTGAACTGATGCTCAACGCCGTCAACCTGGCCTTTGTAACCTTTTCCGCCGCCCGGCAAATTATCGACGCGCAGGTGTACGTGTTCTTTGTGATTGTCGTGGCAGCGGCAGAAGCCGCCGTCGGGCTGGCCATCATCATTATGGTCTTCCGCAACCGCGGCACCTTGAACATCGAACGCCTGAACAGCTTGAAGAACTAAGTGACATGACGGAACTGCTCAACTATCTTTGGCTGGTCCCGGCGCTCCCGCTGCTGGGGGCCACGCTGCTCGGACTGACCGGACGCCGCTGGGGCAAGGCTGCCGTCAACCTGGCGGGTGTGGGTTCGGCAGGACTTTCCTTTGCCGCCGCGCTGGGGATGACCGTTGCTTTCCTGGAGCTGTCACCCGAGAGCATCCCCTACCCCGTTACTCTGTTCCGCTGGCTCTACGCCGACACCCTGCAAATCGACGTTGCCTTCCAGTTGGACCAACTCTCGCTGGTGATGATGTTGGTCGTAACCGGCGTCGGTTTTCTGATCCACCTCTATTCCGCCGGCTACATGGCCCACGAGAGCGGCTACTACCGATTCTTCGCCTACCTCAACCTGTTCCTCTTCTTCATGCTGGTGCTGGTGCTGGCGAACAACTTTGTCCTGATGTTTGTCGGCTGGGAAGGCGTGGGGTTGTGCTCCTACCTGCTTATCGGTTTTTTCTTCCTGCGGAAATCCGCCAACGATGCCGGAAGGAAAGCCTTTATTGTCAACAGGATAGGCGATTTCGGCTTCCTCCTCGGCATGCTCCTGCTTTTCTACCATTACAGCAGCCTCGACTTCGCCACCATCTTCCCGATTGTCTCCGCCCAGCCCGTAGAACCCGCCACGCTGGCAGGCGCCGGACCCCTGACCGCCATCGCTCTGCTGCTGTTTATTGGCGCAATCGGCAAGTCAGCGCAGCTACCCCTTTACGTCTGGCTGCCCGACGCCATGGAAGGCCCCACGCCGGTCAGCGCTCTGATTCACGCCGCCACCATGGTCACCGCGGGCATTTACATGGTGGCGCGCACGCATGTTATCTATACCCATGCGCCGCTGGCGCTCGAAGTCGTTGCCGTCGTCGGAGCCGCCACCGCGCTCTTCGCCGCCACCATCGGTTTGGTGCAAACTGACATCAAGCGCGTACTGGCCTACTCCACCGTCAGCCAACTTGGCTACATGTTTCTGGGACTGGGTGTAGGCGCTTACACCGCCGGAATTTTCCACCTCATGACCCACGCGTTCTTTAAGGCCCTTCTGTTCCTCGGGGCAGGCAGCGTCATCCACGCCATGAGCGGCGAACAGGACATGAACAACATGGGCGGCCTGCGCAAGAAAATCCCTGTCACCTACTGGACCTTCCTGCTGGCTACGCTGGCCATTGCCGGCGCGCCGGGCTTTTCCGGTTTCTTCAGCAAGGACGAAATCCTTTGGAAGACCTACTCCAGCGGGCACGTTGTCCTCTATGGCATGGGGATTGCAGCGGCGGCGCTGACCTCCTTCTACATGTTCCGGCTGGTGTTTCTGACTTTCCACGGAGCCCCGCGCTACTCCGCAGAGACCGCCGGGAAGATTCACGAGTCGCCCAAGTCGATGACAATTCCCCTCGCGTTGCTTGCGCTGCTGTCGGTATCCGGCGGCTGGGTGGGCATACCGGCGGCCTTGTGGGAACTTGTCCCCGAACCGTACCGCGGGACCACCTACTTCCAACACTTCCTCGACCCGGTCTTTGCCGCCTCCCATGCCCTGTTGCACCACGCAACCACAGCACAGGCACATCAAGAAGAGCTGCAACTGATGGCAATTGCCATCGGCGTGGCTCTGTTCGGGTTCCTGCTGGCCTGGTTCCTGTATATCAGTAAACCGGAACTTCCCAAAGTTCTGGCCGAAGGTTTGGGCGCAGCCTATCGCCTGCTGCTGAATAAATACTACGTCGATGAAATTTACTCGGCGGTCATCGTCCGCCCGTTGCACTGGTTCTCCGACCGTGTCCTCTGGCAGGTCTTCGACGTGGAAATTGTTGACGGTGTGGTCAACGGCACCGCCTCGTTCGCCCGCGGACTGGGCAACCGGGCCCGCCGCCTGCAATCGGGCAACACCCGCAGCTACGCCGCCTGGGTGGTGCTGGGTGCTGTCGTGGTTATTTCTCTGTTCGTCTTTCGGATTCTGTCATGACGCAATACTGGCTCAGTCTGGTCGTCTTCTTCCCCGTCGCGGGAGCGCTGGCACTGTTGTTCCTGCCGCGCAAGGCAGTGGAGACAATCCGCCGGACAGCGCTTGTCCTCGGCCTGGTAGAGTTCGGGCTGACCCTGCCGCTCTTCTTTCGTTTCGAGACCGGCAACGCCGGGATGCAGTTTCTGGAAAGCCACCTGTGGATACCGTCGTTCTCCATCTATTACCAGGTGGGCATTGATGGCCTGAGCCTCTTCCTGGTCCTGCTCACCGCGCTGTTGACCCCCCTGGCGGTGCTGGCCTCCTGGCCCATCAAAGAGCGCGTAAAAGAGTTCTTCGTCCTCCTGCTGGTGCTGGAAGCGAGCATGATCGGCGTCTTCGCCGCGCTCGACCTTTTCCTCTTCTACGTCTTCTGGGAGGTCATGCTGATTCCGATGTACCTGCTCATCGGCGTCTGGGGACACGACCGGCGCATCTACGCCTCCATCAAGTTCATCCTCTACACCATGGTGGGTTCGCTGCTGATGCTGGTGGCCATCGTCTGGATCTACCACGTAACCGGCACCTTCAACCTGCTGGAAATCTACGCGCAACGCGAGGCCGTCAACTCGCTCTTCGGTTTCGGCGCCGAGCGCTGGCTCTTCCTGGCCTTCTTCCTCGCCTTTGCGATTAAGGTGCCGCTGTTTCCCTTCCACACCTGGCTGCCCGACGCCCACGTCGAAGCTCCCACCGCCGGGTCCATCATCCTGGCCGGGGTGCTGCTCAAGATGGGCGGCTACGGGCTGCTGCGCTTCTGTCTGCCGCTCTTCCCCCACGGGACAAGGGAGTTTGCCCCGGTAATCGCCGCCCTGGCCATCATCGGCATTCTCTACGGCGCGCTGGTGTCGTGGGTGCAACCCGACGTCAAGAAACTCATCGCCTACTCCTCGGTCAGCCACATGGGGTTTGTGGTGGTGGGAATCATGGCGCTCAACCCGCTGGGGGTGGAAGGCGCCGTGTTCCAGATGCTCAACCACGGCGTCACCACGGGGATGCTCTTCGCCATGGCCGGCATGCTCTACGACCGGCGGCACACCCACAAGATTTCCGAGTTCGGCGGCCTGGCAACTCCGATGCCGGCCTTCGCCGGTTTCTTCCTGCTGGCCTGTCTTTCGAGCCTGGGACTACCACCTCTGAACGGTTTTGTCGGCGAGTTTCTTATCCTGCTGGGCGTCTTCCAGGTGAGCCACGTCCAGGCGGTGCTCTC
>CBDUYQ010000032.1:0-8630 GCA_965371475.1 uncultured bacterium | reverse complement strand
AATTGAACAGCCGCTCCGGCCACTCTACCAGAACCACGGCGTCCTCGGCCAGCAGCTCCTCCAGCCCCAAAGATTCCAGGTCGCGGGGCTGCTCCACCCGGTAGAGGTCAACATGATAGACCCGGCTGCCACCCTTGCCGCCGGAGTATTCCTGCACCATCACATAGGTCGGGCTGGTGACTTCATCTTCCGGCGCGGCCCCCAGACCGGAGACAATGCCTTTAATGAGGGTGGTCTTCCCCGCTCCCAACTCCCCGTAGAGAAGCACCAGCGCCGGGGCTACGAATTCCCCTGCCAGCGAGCGTCCAAACGCAATGGTCTCCTCAGGGGAGGAGGTAGTAACTTCCCGGGTCGTCGTGGTCAATTCTCTCCCTCAGTCTCTGCCAGGCGGCGGGCAGCGAGTCGATGATATCGGAAGCCAGCACCGACTGCTCCCCCAGAGTTTCCGTAGCCCGGTCGCCCGCAGCGCCGTGGAGGTACACCGCCAAGCTCAGGACATCTTCCGGCAGCCCGCCGGAGAACTGCGCCAGAGCGCCCGCCAGCACGCCCGTAAGGACGTCCCCAGAGCCGCCCTTGGCCAGTCCGGGCCCACCAGTGGGATTGACGAAGACTTGGCCCGAGGGGGCTGCCAGCAGCGTCCGGTACCCTTTCAGAATAACAAAGACGCCGAAATCGGCAGCCAGTCTGCGGGCCACCTCCACCCGGTTGCGCTGCACCTCATCGCTGCTCGTGCCCAGCAGCCGGGCCATCTCGCCGGGGTGGGGGGTCAGAACCACCGTCTCCGTCTTCCGCCGCCCAAGCACGTCCAGCGCCCCCACCAGGGCATTCAGGGCATCGGCATCGAGGATGAGCGGCAACTCGGTCTGGGCCACCACCGAACGGACAAACTCGACAGTTTCGGGGTGAGTGCTCAACCCGGGCCCGAGGGTCAACACCGTCTTCCCTTCCTGAATCCGGGCGAAGCGGCCGTAGTCAAACGCCTTCAGGGAAACCGTGCCGCCGTCGGTCTCCTCCAGAGGCTCGGACATCAACTCCGGCACAGGCGCCGCCACAGCCGGAAGGACGCTGGCGGGTGTGCCCACCGTCACCAACCCCGCCCCGGTACGCAACGCAGCCTTTCCCGCCAGCGCCGCAGCACCGGTCTTGCCGCGGGAACCGGCCACTATCAAAACATGGCCGTAACTTCCTTTGTGCGCCTGGGGGTCGCGCCGGATTGGCAGCGATTGGAACTGCCGGGCGTTGATTAAATTCAGAAACAGTTCCGGGTCTTCCGTGTACAACTCCTCCGGCGACCCAATGGGCGCTACCGCCAACCGTCCCACCTGCAAACAGTTGGGCGGAAAGATTTGTCCGTGCTTGGGCGCGGTGAAGGTCACGCAGGCGTCCGCCCGGACGGCTTCGCCCACAGGCTCTCCACTGCCGGAGGTCAGCCCGGAGGGGATATCCACCGCCAGCACACGAAAGCTCCGGTCCGGGCGGTTCAAATCCGCAATCACTCTTGCAGTCAATTCCCGCGTTGAGCCTGAAAGCCCCGTCCCCAGCATAGCGTCAAGTACCACATCGCCATCGAGAAATTTTTCGCGGCGAGCCTCCCACTCTTTTTCCGTGACGATGCTTGCTACCTTGCCCCCGGCTTTCAAGTATGCATCGTAATTGGCGCGAGCATCCCCTTTGACCGCACCCGGGCCGGCCAACAACACTACTGTAGGAATTATTCCTTCCTGCAGGAGATACCGCGCCGCCACAAAACCGTCGCCGCCGTTGTTGCCCTTGCCGCAGAGGACCGTGACCTTCTCCGGCTTCCCAAACTCCGCCAGCAGAAACTCCGCCACCTGACGGCCCGCGTTCTCCATCAGGGTGAGTGTGGGAACGCCTGCGCGCTCGGCAGTGAGAGTGTCCACGCGGCGCATCTGCTCGGCGTTGAGAATTTTCATGCGGATTCCCCTAACCCACCTGACACCCTAGAGGGCGCGCGCGACCAGCAGGGTCCGGTCGTCGCTGGCCTCGGTGCCGGGCGCCCAAACTTCCAGCTCGTCAAACAAGACGTCGATCAGGCGATCAGGGTTGAGCCCGGCCGAACTCCGCCGCAGGAAGTCCTGCAAACGCGGGATGCCGTAATCTTCTTCGTAGGAGTTTTCCATCTCGGTCACGCCGTCGGTATAGGCCACCAGGCAGTCTTTGGGTTGCAGGGTGACTGTTTCCTGCTCGTACTCGATGTCGCGGAACAGGCCGACCACGGCCCCACCCGTGGTCAAGGCTTCCAGCGAACCGTTGCGCACCAGCATCGGCGGCAGGTGGCCGGCGTTGGTATAGGTCAGCTCCCGGGTCTGGTCGTCGTAGAAGGCCACAAACAAAGTGGAGTATTTTTCCGGGCTGGAGTTGGCGCAAAGCTGCCGGTTTACCCGGCCCACCAGATCCGCCACGCTGAGTTGGTCAAGTTGTCCCGCCAGCTGGCTGGCATAGACCTGACCGCGCAGGGAGGACTGGATGCTGGCCATCAGCAACGCCGCGGAGATTCCCTTGCCGCTGATGTCGCCGATGGTTAAAACCAGTTTGCCCGGTGCGCTCACACCGAAGTCGTAGTAATCCCCGCTCACCCCGCTGGCCGGCACACAGCGTCCGGCCATCTGGAGCGTGTTCAGCAGAGGTACTTCCTGCGGGAAGAGTTGCTCCTGCACCTGCCGGGCGATTTCCACTTCGTTTTCCAGGCGCTGCCGCGCTTTCGACTCTTCGATCAGCCCCTCGATGGACGAGGCCATCTGGTTGAAGGAGTCGCAAAGTGTCCCGAGTTGGTCGTCCCGTTTGGTCTTGATCCGCACAGAGAAATCTCCGGCCTGGACGCCCAGCGTGGCCGCGTAGAGTTCATGGACGGCGTAGGTAATGCTGCGGGTCAGCCGGACGCCGGTTATAACCGCCACCAATTGCACCAGCAGCAGAATGACTCCGACTACCGTCAGCAACAGCAGGAACACCTGAGAAAAGCCCCGCTCCCCCAGCGGAGCAAAGATACGCTGGTTCAAAAGGGAGGCGCGGGTCGTCAGGGAAAGCAGGATGGGGACCATCACCCGGTCACTCTTCTGAATATCCCAAAGCACTACCTGAAAAGAAGCAGCAAAGAAAATCGAAGGATCAAAAAAATATCCGGGCTCAGGCAACGTTGAGGTGTCCGGCTCCAGGGTCTGCCCAACCGTGAAATTCTTGTCCTCCAGTGAGAACTGCACTCCGCCCGCCGATTGGGACTCCTCTTCGAGCAGTATCATGCTGTAGGGTCCGACTTCCCCTCCCACCTGGTTCAACAGTTGTGCGTCAACTTTTGCGGTAAGACAGGAACGTTCCGGCCGGCCGCCGGGCAAACGGGTCATCGAATGCAGATAGAGCTGACCACCGGCACTGATCACACCATGGAAGGCCCCCTCCACCCAGGCGGGCGCCTGCCCGCAGGGGATGTCCGGTGAGCCGGGGGACAATGCCACGCTGCTCCGCCCGGCCACAAACTGCACCTGAACCTCGCCGAACTCCTCTGCCAGCGCCTGCCGCTCCCGCCGCATCAACTGGGCAACCTCCCGGGAACCCAGATCATTCCCCGCCACCGCGCCGAGGCCAGCCGCCAAACTTTGGTTGACCGCCCCCAGCCGCAGGGCTTTCGACTCCAGATCACTGGTAATCAAATAGGCCGCCAACTGGCCGTAAAGGAGATAACTGGTCAGCCCAACCATCAGCACGATCAACCCGATGGGAATAATGGAGATGAACAGGTAGGTCACCAGCAGCCGGTTGCGCAGCCGCCAGAGCAGCATCGTCCGGGCATACCCCAGCAGACGAAAACCCAGGACCACAAAAGCCAGGGCTGCAACCAAACCGAAAACAAATCGGAAGACCCCGGCGCCCAGCAGGTCGGAAGAGATGTACCCTGCCAACCCTATCAGGGCCGCCCAGGCAATGCGGCTGCGGGGACGGAAACGATTTATGAAGGCCCGGCTTTGCTCAATATTCATGGGATTCACCACTCAAGTTGGCAGAAAGGCTCACGGGTGTCAATCTGCAATACGCGGCGAGGCGCAATCCCTTTGCGAAAACATTTATCAGCGCGACTGTGCGCTAAACCCCTTGACAGGAAAGGCTTAGCCCCTTAGACTCGCCCATCGAACAATAAAAGCAGGGGGCTTATGAGCGAAAGAGAAGCATGGGGAACCCGCATCGGCCTGATTCTGGCCGCCGCGGGCAACGCCATCGGTATCGGCAACCTTCTACGTTTTCCCAACCAGGCAGCCGCCAACGGCGGCGGCGCCTTTATGATTCCCTACATCATCAGCCTGCTGGTGCTGGGCATCCCGATGATGTGGGTGCTTTGGGCGATTGGCCGCTACGGCGGACGGCACGGTTCCGGCAACCTCCCCGGCATCTTCGACAAGATGTGGCCCCACCCGGCGTCGAAATACATCGGCGTCATCGGCGTCTCGCTGCCGATGCTGTTCGTCTTCTACTACAGCTACATCGAAGCCTGGTGCCTGGGCTACGCCTGGTTCTCTTTCACCGGCGATTATATGAACGCCGAAACCGTCCACCTGGCCGCCTACTACCAGGAGTTTCTGGGAGACGCCCCCACGGCGGCCTACTTCCCCGGCCTGGGCGCCGCCTTTACCTTTATGGGCATCACGCTGGTGCTGAACCTCTTTGTCCTCTACCGCGGCGTAGCGAAGGGAATCGAACTGCTGGCCAAGGTGGCCATCCCGTTGCTGTTTGTCTTCTGCATGCTCTTGATTGTCCGCGTCTTCACCGTGGAAGGACAGGGGTCGGTCATCGACGGGCTGAACTTCATCTGGACTCCGGACTTCTCGAAACTGACTGACGCCAACGTCTGGCTGGCCGCCGCCGGGCAGATATTCTTTACCCTTTCCATCGGCTTCGGCGCGATTGAGGTCTATGCCAGCTACGTCAAAGAAGATGACGACATCGCCCTCACCGGCCTGACCACCGCCGCCACCAACGAGTTCGTCGAAGTTATCTTCGGTTCGATGATTGCCATCCCCGCTGCCGCGGTCTTCTACGGCGCCGGTTCAATCGAGCGCATCGCCAACAGCGGCCCATTTGCTATCGGCATGGTATCGATGCCCGAGATTCTCCGCTCCTTCCCCTACTCGCAGTTCTTCGGCAGCATCTGGTTCCTGCTGCTCTTCTTCGCGGCCTTCACCTCTTCGGTAGCGGTCTCGCAGCCGGTGATGTCCTTCTTCCAGGATGAGTTCAAGATCTCGCGCGGCAAAGCCACGGCCTGGCTGGGTGTCATCTGGATGCTGGGCGTGACTCCGGTAGTCCTCTTCTATAAGTACGGCTTCTTCACCGAACTGGACTTTTGGGCGGGCACACTCGGCCTGGTAGTAATCTCCCTGATTGAAGTGGTTATTTTCGCGTGGATTTTCGGCATCGTGAAAGGGTTTGAAGAACTCGACCGGGGGGCTTTGCTGCGAATTCCCCGGTTCGTCAAACCCCTCATCCAGTATGTCATTCCTGTCCTGCTGGTTTATATCCTGGTGATGTGGGCCAAGGGCTTTAACCCCAACCCGCCGCCCAAGGTGGATGTCTGGGTGGCTGAGCCCAGCCAGTTCGCGGGCGAGGTCATTCCCGGCAACGGCGACATCGCCGAAGATGCCCAGAAAGCCGCCCAGGACATTGCCGCCACACTCGGCAACCTGGTGGAGGACAATGGCGGCGACGGACTCATTCATGCCACGGTAATGTTCGGCGCCGACGGCAGCCTGACGGTTACCGAAGCACAGGGCAGCGGCACTCTGGCTTCCATGAACGACCCGGAAGCCATCGCAACTTACCTGCGCGGCAACGGGTACCAGTACCAGGAACGCAACGGCGAAAACTCTACCGCCATAGCAACGGAAAAGGAGGTCCCGGTCATCATCCGCGGACTCTATATGGACCCCTACGTTTGGGGGGCGCGCGGCTTCATGATTCTGGTAACTATTTTATTTTCCATTATGATCTTCATTGCCTGGAAGAACCGGGACCCGGAGGTGGCAGCATGAACGACGGCGCGTTTTTGTTCATGACAATCAGCTGGCTCTTTGTTTTGACGCTCAACTTCTACTGCTTCGGTAAACTGTTCATCGATAACAAGAAGCAGTAATGGCTTCCCAAGACCGTTCGCCCTCCGCTATCACGGCGAAGGACCAGCGCCTGCTACGCCAGTGGATTGACGATACGAAAAACGGCAACAAGCTCCTGAGCAACTACCTGGCCGAATTCTCTGAACACCACAAAGAACTCGCCCCGCTGCTGCGCTTCCTGCGCGCCAAAGAGATTGAAGAACGCGCCCGCCGCGCCCTGGCCGACCGCGAGCACTGGCACCGCACCCTCTCCTTCCGCCTCATCAGCATCCTGTTTGCTTTGGGCGGTCTGGGGGTGCTGGTGTTTTCTCTGTGGGGAGAAGAGCAGGCCTTCTTCGCCGCGCTCTACTTTTTCTCCGGCTGCGCTACCTACTACCTGGCCGCACAACTCCTGATCTCCCTGCGCGCCCGCCGTGCCCGGAAATCCTGGGGCGAGATTAAAAAAATCTTTCAACAGGAACTCGAAGCCCTTCGGAAAAAATACTGAAAACTTTACTAACGGGAAATACCAACCATGCAAACAAGAATCGCTGTTGCTCTTCTATTGGCTTCCCTCCTCTACTTCGGCCAGCCCACCGCAGCACAAACACCCGCCCAACCGACCGGCACTAAAATTATCCTGCTGGGAACCGGAACGCCGAATCCCAACCCGGAGCGCTCCGGCCCCGCCACCGCCATCGTGGTCAACGGCACACCTTACCTGGTGGACTTCGGCCCCGGCGTTATCCGCCGGGCGGCGGCCGCCGGTATCCCGCCCAGGACTATCCGCCGCGCCTTCGCCACGCATCTTCATTCCGACCACACCGTCGGGCTGCCGGACATTATTTTCTCCGCGTGGACACTGGGCCGGGATACCCCGCTGGAACTCTATGGCCCGCCCGGCACCAAGGCCATGGCCGAACATGTCCACAAAGCCTGGGAGCAGGACATTGACATCCGCCTCAAAGGCCTGGAACCGGCAAACGCCGAGGGCCACAAAGTCAGCGCACATGACGTGCTGCCGGGTTTGGTTTACGAGGACGAAAATGTAAAGGTCACGGCCTTCCAGATTGACCACGGGAGCTGGGAACACGCCTACGGCTACCGCTTTGAAACGGCTGACCGCACTATCGTCATCTCCGGTGATACCACTTACAGCCAAAACCTGATTCAACATGCACAGGGGGCCGACGTGCTGATTCATGAGGCTTACTACACCGAAGGACTCAAGAAGCGGCGGCAGGTTTGGCAACGCTACCACTCAGCCTTCCACACCTCCGCCGTGGACGTGGGCCGCACCGCCGCCGAAGCCAAAGTCGGCATGGTAATCCTCTATCACGTCCTCTGGATGGGGGCGACCGAAGAACAAGTCATCGCCGAAGTAAAACAGCACTACGATGGCAAAGTGGTTGCCGGTAAAGACCTCGGAGTTTACTGACACCCCCGGCAAAACTGGCAGCCGGGGATTTCGCTAATCGAGCCGTCCCAACGCGGAGGCAAATTCTCTGAGCCGTTTTTTTATGTCGCTGGTGTCCTGCCAGGCGTTGATAATGGCAACGCTATCTACCTTATTTTCAATAACTTGCGTTACGTTCTCGATTGTAATTCCGCCGATGGCCACCAGCGGCTTCGAGGTCAACTCACGAACGGCGCGTAACCCTTCCAACCCAACCACCGGCTCGGTGTCATTTTTTGTTGCAGTAGAAAAGACCGGCCCGAAGGCGATGTAGTCCACCGGCTCTTTGTCGGCGGCGCGCACCTGTTCGGCCGTATGCGTTGAATAACCAACGACCCCCTTGTCGCCGAGCAACTGGCGAACCACTGCGGGCGGCAAATCGTCCTGCCCTACATGCACGCCCGCCGCACCGGCAAGCACAGCAACATCGCTCCGGTCATTGATAATGACGGCAACTTCCGGCGGGACAAGTGAGATCAACTCTGTTGCACGCTCAAAAAATTCGCGCGTCTCAGCCTGTTTGGCGCGCAACTGAATCACCCGCACGCCGGCCTCCACCAGCGGAAGGACAGTTTCTTTCAGAGAACGGTTTGGTCTGACAGTAAGGTCCAGGATGGGATAGAAATGCGGGAGGGTGAAGGGCACGGCGGCTGGCCCCTTTCCTTACCCGGACACTTTTGTGGGGATGAAGCGTTCCATGAATTGCGTACTGTACTTCCCCGCCTGGAAGTCCGGGTCGGTGAGAATCTTCTGGTGCAACGGCAGCGAAGTTTTGATTCCCTCGATGACGAACATCTCCAGCGCGCGCCGCATGCGCGCCAACGCCTCAGAGCGGTCCTGCCCGTGCGTCAGGAGCTTGGCAATCATGGAATCGTAGTGGGGCGTCACGACCGCCTCGGCATACACGGCCGTGTCCACCCGCACGCCGGGTCCGTTGGCAGGGTGGAAGGCGGTAATCTTCCCCGAGGAGGGGATAAAAGTGTCCGGGTCTTCCGCCACGATCCGGCATTCAATGGCGTGGCCGCGGAAACGCATCTTGGGGGGGACAATTGCGTCGAGCCTCTCTCCGGCGGCCATGC
>CBDUYQ010000031.1:0-8788 GCA_965371475.1 uncultured bacterium | reverse complement strand
CCGGATGCCACCAACTCGGCGCCTTCCACGCCGGCAATCTGCTCCGCGCCCCTCAGTGGGATTTCATACTCGTTGCCCGCCAGCCCGGCCACTTCCACCTCCAGCCGGTCGCGACGGTCATTCCAGGAGCGGGAAACCACTTTGAGATTTCGGCTGCTGCCGCCCAGGGGCGGTAGGTTGGCGGAGACGTGCAGGGCAAAGTCGTCCTGCAGCCGGATGCGCAGGGTGTTGGGACCTCCGTGGACCGGGAAATGCACCACCACATGCTGGTCCACGGCGCTGGTTTGGAGCCGGAAAGCAACCGGCCGGCCGTTCATCTCCACCGCGAGAACTTTCGCGCGCAGGCTGACGGCGGGAGCAAACTCGAGCACGGCGTCGCCGGAGCCGCGGCGCTCGATTTCGAGCGTGATCTCGTCCTGCGACTTGCGATAAGAAAGACTCAAGGTTGCGCTGCCCACCGGCAAGTTCTGGATTTCAAACCAGTCCCAGGAAGCCGGCACGTGTGGGGCCAACGTCACGCGGTTGGCGGTGGCATCGGACTCCAGCCCGAAGAGCCCGCGCAGCAGCGGGCTGATGACCATGGCAGCCGACCAAATCTGGTGGGGCGAGCTGGTGGAGAGTTCCGAGTAATAGGAGCCGGAGAGAACTTCCGTCACGTGGCCCAGCGAGCGGTCGAGCGCAAGCAAGGCGTTGGCGCGCAGGTTGGCGTAGGCGGGGAAGGCGCGGTGGGCGCGGTACTCGCCCACGGAGGCCCAGCCCGTGAAGAGCGGCCACACGCTGCCGAAGTGGTAGCCGGCAGGGTCGAAGCGCGCGTCCTGCGAGGAAATAATTCTCATTCCCCAATCGGCAGCGTGGTCGGCGTCGGCCAGCCGGTTGATCATCGCGTTGGCTTTCTCGGCCGCGAGCAGGTCGAACCACAGCGGCACGGTGGCGAGCACGCTGGCCACTTCCACTTTTTTGTTTTCTTTGTCGAGGGCGAAAGCGAAGATGTTTTTCTCGGGAACCCAGAAGGCGTCGTTCAGGAGAGCCTTCTGGCGGGCGAATTCCTGTTCGAGTTCATTCTGGATTTCCTCTTTGCCGGTCAGACGGGCCAGTTGGGCGAGCGCCCCGAGCGCCGCGACGCCCAGCCCGCTCTGGTAGAATTCCGTCCGAACCGGCAGCAACGGCCCGCCTTCCACCCAGCCGTGGCCCACGCCTTCATTTTGCGCCAAGCCCTGCGGACCTCGCGTGGATTGCAGGAACGCATGGGCCTTCCACAGGCTGGCCCAGCGCTCCTGCACGAAGGCCAGGTCGCCGCTGCGCACGGCGTAATCCTTCATGGCGAGAATGAAGAGCGGGGTGGCGTCGGCGGAGGCGTATCCGTAGGGATAGTCTTCGAACCAGGGAACGAAATTCGCGCCCTGCGCAACTTCGTGCGGGATCTTTCCATCGTCGCGCTGATACTGGATAAGAAAGTCCAACGCCGTGCGGACGTTGGCAAAATCACCGGCGGCGTTGAGCGCCAGCGCGGTCCAGAGCGCGTCGCGTCCGAAAAACCAGGCAAACCCCGGGCGGGCGTTGCTGCCGGAAGTTCGATAGCCCGCTATCAGCCCGCTGCCCAAGAAAGGATTGTTGACCATTCCTTGCAGCACACTGACCCGCGACCAGTCGTAGGCTTGCTGGAGCTCGCGGTCGGGAAGCTGGAGCGCCACCGTCCGCTCCAAGTAGCGCCGGTAATGGTCCGTCGCCTCCTGCTGCAAGCGAGGAAAATCGTTGGAGAGGCGCCGGTAGGTTTTCTCCGCTTCGGCCCGGCTCTCAACCGAAGCGGCCAGTACGATGACTTTCTGTTGCTTCCCTTTCTCCGTGCGTCCCAGCCGGAAAGAGGTTTTCCGGGAAGAGTTGGAGTTGGTGGAGTATTCCTGGCGGGGCTCGGCGGCGGAGGGGGAACCAATCAGGGCGAAGAACCTGCGCTGCTCTTCTCCCAGGGCGAAGGCGCGCAGCTTGGTATCCCAGCCCATGTAGGTTCCGCCCAGCGCTGCGGGCCACATGAGTTGAAAATCGCGCTCGAAGCCGGCCTCGACTTCGAGCGGCTGGGCGGTTTCGATTTCGAGGATGATGACAGCGCCGGGCTCATCCACCGGCACGAAGAGCGTCTCCCGAACGACGAAGGAATCGCCGGCGTAGAGGATGCTGCACGATTCGGGGCGAACAGTTACGGTCCGGGCCAGCGAGGCGGCGGGCAGGGCGCGGCCTCCGACGTGGAACGTCAAGCTGAAGTCGCGCAGAATTTTCAGCGGATAGACCCACGCTTCCAAGCGGCCGTCTTCCCGCCCGAACAGCGCCGCGCGCGTCCCCACCGCGCTCAAGAACTCCCACGGACGGACAGCGCGGGACAGTTCAAGAGTGCGGTCTGGGGTTGGTTGCGCTTGGGCGTTGGTCCGCGCGATTGGCGGGCCGACCGTGGCTGTCGATTCCCCTGGTGCGGCGAGGAGTTCGGGAAGGGCGCAAAAGCTCAGCAGGAAAACGCAGACGGGAATCCCTATCCGTGAATGGAGCATCATTGCAACAGTAATCTTGTTTCAATATAGTTTAGGATGGCGCGGATTGTAGCATAACGCTTGGCACCGACAAGGAGTTTCCCTGTGCTTCTTTCTCGGCGAAGATTTTTGCGCTCGTTGAGCCGTTCCGCCCTGGTGCTTCCCCTGGAAGGCGTTCTGGCGATGGCACGCCCGCTGAGCTGGCGCAGCTTCCACGCGGGCACGTCTGCTTTGTCACCCGCGAGGGCCTCGGATGAACTCGGCGTCACTTTCACCGACGTGGCGCGCCAAGCGGGACTCAACGCCAAGACGGTTTTCGGCGGCGAGCACAAGAATAAATATCTATTGGAGACCACCGGCTGCGGCGTGGCTTTCTACGACTACGACAACGACGGCTGGCTCGACATTTTTCTCGTCAACGGCTGGCGCCTGGAAGGTTTTGCGCCCGGTGAGGAGCCGACCTGCCACCTCTTCAAGAATAACCGCGACGGCACTTTCACCGACGTGACCGTGGAGGCGGGGCTGGCAGCGTCCGGCTGGGGGCAAGGGGTGTGCGTGGGCGACTACGACAACGACGGCCATGAAGACCTGTTCATCACCTACTACGGCAAGCACGTCCTCTACCACAACAACGGCGACGGTACCTTCACCGACGTGACCGAGCAGGCGGGGCTCGCAATCGAGCCGCCGCGCTGGAGCACCGGCTGCGCCTTCGTGGACTACGACCGCGACGGCTATCTCGATCTTTTTGTCGCCAACTACATCGAGCTGGACTTGGCCACGGCGCCGGTGCCGGAATCGGGGCCGTGCCTCTACAAAGGCGTGCTGGTGGCCTGCGGGCCTCCCGGCTTGGCGGGCGGGAAAAACATTCTCTACCATAACAACGGCGACGGCACTTTCAGCGATGTGTCCGAAGCGGCAGGCATCACGCAGGCCAACGGAACCTACGGGCTGGGTGTTCTGACCGCCGATTTCGACAACGACGGCTGGCCCGACATCTACGTCGCCAACGACTCCACTGCCAGCGCGCTCTATCGAAACCAGAAGGACGGCACGTTCATCGACGTGGGCATCATCGCCGGGGCGGCCCTGAGTCCGGATGGAAAACCGCAGGCAGGCATGGGGGTTTCAGCCGGCGACTACAACCGGGACGGGAATCTGGACATCCTCAAGTCCAACTTCGCGGGCGACACCGACTCGCTCTACCGTAACCTGGGCGAGGCTAACTTTGAAGACAGCACCTTTGCCGCCGGGCTGGGCGTGAACACGCGCTTCCTGGCCTGGGGCTGCGGTTTTTTTGACATGGACAACGACGGCTGGCTCGACATTCTGATCTGCAACGGCCACGTCTATCCCGAAGTCGAGCAACTGAGAACGGAAGCGGGCTACGCCCAGCGCAAGACGCTCTACCGCAACCTCCGCAACGGACGCTTTGAAGAAGTGACACGCAAAGGCGGGACGGCCATCACTGCGCTTGCGGCTGCGCGGGGCTGCGCCTTCGGCGACTTCGACAACGACGGCGATCTCGACATCGTCGTTAATACCGTGAATGGCTACCCGCAACTCATTCGCTGCGATCTGGCGCTGGACCACAACTGGATCAAGGTGCGGACGATCGGCACCAAATCCAACCGCAGCGGCATCGGGGCGCGGCTGAAGTGCGTCACGCGAGCGCCGGGGGGAGAAGATCTCCAAGAGCAAATAGATGAAGTCCGCAGTGGCGGCGGCTACTTGTCGCAAAACGATCTGCGCGTGCATTTCGGTTTGGGCAAGGCGGAAACGGTTGAGCGGTTGGAAATCCGCTGGCCCAGCGGGCAGGTTGACACGCTGAAAAATATTCCCGCCAACCAGGTCATCACCGTCAAGGAAGGCAAGGGCATCGTCCGCACGGAAACTTTCCCCGCCGCCCAGGAAAAACCGTCCAAGGAATAGGTTCTCAGCGCGCGCCCGCTTACTGTTTGGGATTGTCGGGGGGCGTCTGCACAGCTTTTCCCGTACCTTCTTTGAGGGTAACGATGGTGTCAAGGGGAAGGTCGAGGAAACGTTCCGTCAGGCCGCTGGGCCAGCGGATTTGCAGGTAGTCGATCTCGGTAGCGGAGCCCAGGCCGAAATGCACGCGCAGATCGCTGCTGGAATTGTAGCTGGAGCCACTGCGCACCTCATCCACCAGGGTGCGCGCGCCCGCCTGCAGCGTCAGGCGCGCACCGATGCCGCTGCGATTCGATTCGGTGCCCACGGTCTTGATACCGACCCAGTGGTTCTGGTAGCGCACCTGGTTCACCAGCAAGCTGGGCGGCGCGTTCATGTTGCTGACCACCGCTGAGAGGCGCCCATCATTCCACAGGTCGCCCACGGCGAGGCCGCGCCCGGAGCGTGCCGCGCTGATGCCGGGGCCGGCGGCCTGGGAGATGTCGGTGAAAGTGCCGTCGCCATTGTTGCGGTAGAGCACGCGGGGCTGGTGGTAGGAACTGCCGAGTTTGTGGATGTCCACTTCGGGATAGACGTGGCCGTTGATGAGCAAGAGGTCGGGCCAAGTGTCGTTGTCGAAGTCAAGGAACATGGTGCCCCAACCGAGGTACTGGGTGTTCAGCCCCATGCCGGCCGGGAAGGTCAGGTCGGAGAAGGTGCCGTCGCCGTTGTTGCGATAGAGGGTGGAGGTATCGTCGGAGAAGTTGGTCTTGAAGATATCCAGGTGGCCGTCGCCGTTGTAGTCGCTCACGGTTGAACCCATGCCGGCCTGCTCGCGCCCGTCTTCGTTGACGGCCGCCCCGGCCAGTATGGCAACGTCGGAGAAGGTGCCGTCGCCGTTGTTGCGATAGAGAATGCTGGGAGTGCTGTCGCAGGCGATGTAGATGTCGGGCCAGCCGTCTTCATCGAAGTCGAGCGTCGAGACGCTGAGGGCGTAATAGCCGGAGGCTTGGTCGAATTTCGCTTCGGCGGTGACGTCCTCAAAGCGGCCGTCACCCCGGTTGCGGTAGAGGAGATTCGGGGCCGCCGTCAAGCCGCGCGGGCCGCACATCACGGCAATACCTTTCCAGAAGCAGTCGGCCCTCTCGCCGGGGGCGGGGGCGTTGGCCAAATCGAAGTCGACGTAGTTGGCTACCACTAAGTCGAGCCGCCCGTCCCGGTCATAGTCTACGAACGCACAGCCCGCGCCCCAGGCCTTTCCGCTTCCGGCCACTCCGGCCGTCTCCGCCACCTCCATAAAGGTGCCGTCGCCTTGGTGGTGATACAGGCGGTTCTTGCCGTAATAGGTGACGTAGAGGTCCTGCCAACCGTCGTTGTCGTAGTCGCCCACGCAAACTCCTTGCCCCCAACCGGTGGCGCGCAAGCCGACCCGGTCGGTCACATCGGCGAAGGTGCCGTCGCGATGGTTGCGATAAAGGCGATTGGTGGGGCCTTCCCCGGCGGGGAAACCTTCCAGGGTGGTGCCGTTCACCAGGAAGATGTCGGGCCAGCCGTCGTTGTCGTAATCAAAGATGGCCACGCCCGTGCCTGTGGTCTCGATGATGTATGTCTTTTTCTCCTGGCTGCCAAAGACGTTTCTCATCGTCAAGCCGGCTTCCTCCGCGACATCCACAAAGGAAGCAATGGCGGGGGAATCCTCTGCAGCCTTCTCGCCAGGGAAATACGCGAAGAGAGCTGGAACCAAAGTCGCCGCGAGCAAGCACAACGCCGCGCGCAGTGGGATTGAACCGATTAGCTGCAACAGCGTCAATGCTGATTCCTTTACCGCACGAGTTTCCTTCCGAGGAGACTCTCCGCTGCCATACTAGGAAGCTGCTGGTTGCCCGTCAAGGCGAGCAGCTTTACCTGCGCTCCTGCCCGCAGTGAAGTAAGATTGACACTCGGAGTTGGCGGGTGGTAATGGTTCGATCCAGTGCCAACACACAGTACGGTTTTGCCATCGTGAAGGCTGCGCGGATGCAACGCCAATTGAGCCTGAGGCTAGTGATATTCGTTGCCGGTTTGTTCCCTTTGGCTTTCATGGCTTTCCCCGTGAGAAGCCAGCCGGCGGCGGATACTTCGCAAGTGCAAGCCATCTACCAGCGCGGCTACATGGCCCTGCAGCAGCGCGACTTGGCAGGGGCGCGGGCGGCCTTTGAGGAAGTCGTCAAGCTCAGTCCGCAGAGCCCCGAAGCACACAACTCTCTGGGCTGGGTGCTCTTGTTGCAAGGAGAGCTCGAAGGCGCTGTCACCCATTTGCGCACGGCCATCGAACTGAAGGCAGACTTCCAACAGGCGCACGCCAACCTCGCGCAGGCTCTTGCCCAGCGAGGGGAGCTGGAAGAGTCGATTGTTCATTTTCGACGAGCCTTGGACCTGGTTCCCTCCAACGCGCAGTGGCGCCATGCCCTTGGGCGGGTACTGCTGGCTCACGGAGATGCAGAGGGGGCCGTTGCCGAGCTTCGCGCCGCGGTCCAACTGGCGCCCGAGCGTGCTGAGCTGCATGACGAACTCGGCTCCCTGTTGGCGCAACAACTTCATCTGGACGAGGCAGCAGAAGAATTTTCTGAAGCCGTGCGCTTGCAGCCGGAATTCGCTGACGCCCGTTTTCATTTGGGTGTAGTGCATTGGCGCAACGGTGCACTGGAGAAGGCAATCGCGGAGCTGCAAGCAGCCGTCCGATTGCGTCCGGAGCACGGGGAGACCTATTACTACCTGGGGAGGGCGTTGGAGGAAAAAGGGGTAAGCGCTGAGGCGATTCGCTCTTTGCAGACTGCGGTGGAATTGAGACCTGAGCATGCGGACGCGCACAATCGGCTGGGACTTCTTTGGCAGCGGTCGGGCGAGGCGGAGAAGGCGCAGGCGGCCTTCGAGCGGGTGCTGGAGCTGGAACCGGAGAACGCCGAGGCTCACAACAACCTGGGCCTGGCGCTTGTGCAACAGGGCGACGCGGACGCTGCCATCGAGGCCTTTCACGCGGCCATCCGGCTGCGACCCGACGATACGGGGTTCCGCAACAACCTTGGGATTGCCTTCCTGCAAAAGTCCGACTTCGACGCCGCTATGGCCGAGTATCGCGCCGCCCTGGAATTGGCGCCCCAAGACGCGCAGCTTCGCTACAACCTCGGCTTGGCGCTGAAGTTGAAGGACCAACTGCCGGAAGCGATTGCGGAGTTCGAGCGGGCCCTGGAAGCGGACCCCAGCCTTTTCGATGCGCACTACACGCTGGGTGTCATTCTCTGGCAGCAAGGGGAGTTCGGCCGAGCGGCCGCGGAGTTGCGCGCGGCGATCCGAGGGAAGCCCGACTACGCCGAAGCGCACTATACCCTGGGGACGGTATTGAAACAGTTGGGAGAATTGCCGGACGCCGCTACCGCTTTGCGCCAGGCGATTCGCTTGCAGCCCGATCTGGCCGGCGCGCACAGTACATTGGCTTCCGTTCTGCGCCAACTCGGCGACACGGCTGGAGCAGCGGAAGAAAGACGCATCGCCGAGGAGCTTAGCAAAGCTGCCACCAACCGGCAGGCGGCCACCTTCGCCACCAATGCCGGCAAGAGGCTCCTCGAGAGGGGCGAGATTGAAGGAGCCCTCGCCCAGTTTCGGGCTGCCATCAAGCTGGTTCCCACGTATGCCCCTGCGCACTACCACCTGGCATTGGCGCTGGAGAAAAAAGGGCAGCATGCGGAAGCCGAGAGAGAGTTTCAGAAAGCGGAAGAGTTGGATCCCCGGTTTAAGCGACCCGAGCATTGAGTCGAGGGAGACGTCCAGCCCGCCTCTGCCCTGGAAAGGGGCGCCCACAGGACATTCAGGTGTAGTCTGGAATCCTCAAAGGGTGGCGTGAAATTCCCTAAATACATGCATTGGAAATCCACAATCGGTTTTATGGAAAAGCGTAGAACGAGGCTGCGCATCTTCAAATTATGGAAGCGAACGCAAGAAAGAATACCATCGGTTATCTTCCACCGCTTAGATAACAAAGCTGTTAATAATAAGAAGCTTGTTGGAACCAATCTTGCTGTATCAAAAAAGAGAGAGGTCTGTTACTGCGAGCAATTCAAGCAGCGGCGTGGAAGTGTATGCCCGAAAGAGGCGGTACACGCGTGGCATTTTTCATCTTCTTGTCGGCAAGGAATTCCAACCAGCTCAGTTTTTGGGAGCAAACTCCAAATGGATAGGGGAAACGCGATGACCAGACGATGGCTCACAGCGGTTACGTGTGTGTTGTGCTTGGCGTTTGTGGTTTTTGCACCCACCGCAGGGCTTAGCCAAGCGGTGTACGGCGGCATCTTCGGAACGGTTACAGACCCCACCGGCGCAGCTGTGCC
>CBDUYQ010000030.1:0-8825 GCA_965371475.1 uncultured bacterium | reverse complement strand
GCCGCCACCCAGCGCATCCTCGCCGCCACCAAAGTCGAGATCGAGTGGGAGGAGGTCGAAGTGTACCCGCTGACCGACCGCCGCGGCGACCGGCGTCTGCAAGCGGAGTGGCTGGATTCGATTCACAGCAACCGGGTCGCGCTGAAGAGCCCGATTACCACCCCGGTGGGCGAGGGCCACCGCAGCCTGAATGTCGCGCTCCGGCAGGAACTCGACCTCTATGCCAACCTGCGCCCGGTCAAAAACCTCCCTGGACTCAAGACGCGCTTTGACAATGTTGACCTGGTCATTGTCCGGGAAAACACCGAGGGGCTTTACTCCGGGCTGGAACACCAGGTGGTTCCCGGCGTGGTCGAAAGCCTGAAGATCATGACCGAGAAGGCCTGCCTGCGCATCGCGCATTTTGCTTTTGAGTACGCCCAGCGCCATGGGCGCAAAAGGGTAACGACCGTCCACAAGGCCAACATTATGAAGCTCTCCGACGGGTTGTTTCTCGATTGTACCCGGCAGGTTGCCAAGGACTTTCCCGATATCACCTACGACGAGTTGATTGTCGATAACGCCTGCATGCAACTGGTCATGCGCCCGGAAAACTACGACGTAATGGTGATGGAAAACCTCTACGGCGATATCGTCAGCGACCTCTGCGCCGGGCTGGTGGGCGGCCTGGGCGTAGTCCCGAGCGGCAACATCGGAGAGGACTACGCGGTCTTCGAGGCCGTGCATGGTTCCGCCCCCGACATCGCCGGGCAGAACAAGGCCAACCCCACCGCGCTGGCGCTCTCCGCCTGCCTGATGCTCGAACACATCGGCGAACCCGATGCAGCCCAGGCCATGCGGCAGGCTTTAACCAGCACCTACCAGGAGGGTAAGCACCTGACCGGCGATGTGGGAGGCAGCGCCGGCACGGATGAGTTCACCGATGCGGTAATCGCCGCCATGGAAAAGCCGTAAAACCACCCCTGTACTCCCTTGACAAGAATGGTGGTGGCTGGCTAAAGTTCCTTTTCTAACATTCGGGGTGTAAGTGTAGTCGGGGGCAATCGTTACACGATGAACGAGGAAACCAAGCAGCCGGAGACTGCCGGGAAGACAGTTGCGCCCGCGGCGGAGAAACCCGCCGCCCAAGCCGGCGGCCATGACACATCCAAGGACGTCCCGCTCAAAGCCCGGCGGCTGTTGATCTGGAGCATGTTCTGGAGCTGGGTCGGCATTCTGTTTTTTACTACACTCCGCTTCTTCTTCCCCCGGACGCTGTTCGAGCCGAAGACAGTTTTCCCAGTGGGCTACCCCAGCGACTTCAACATCGGTGTGGACACCCGCTTCCAGCAGGACTACCGCATCTGGGTGGTGCGCAATACCGAGCGGCTTTTTGTAATCTTCGCCCGCTGCACCCATTTGGGCTGCACCCCGGACTGGAAAGAGGCGGAAAACAAGTTCAAGTGCCCCTGCCACGGCAGCGGCTTTGACAGTGAAGGGATTAACTTCGAGGGTCCGGCGCCGCGTCCACTCGACCGCTGCCACGTGGAGCTTGACCCGACGGGACGCATCATCGTGGACAGAAGCCGGCTTTTCCCCTGCCCTAAAGACGGGACCTGTCAGCACGACGATGAGGGCGCCTACCTGATAGTTACCTGATTCGTTTGCCTGAGACGGAGGACGGATGGCCGAAGAGAAACAGCCGGGCGAAGAAAACAGCAACGGCGCAGACCTGAAGAGCAAGGTCCAGGAAGGGGCCAAGGTCGTCGCGGAGATGGCCAAAGAGGAGTTGAACGCCCTCAAGGAGCCGCAAAAGACCCAGCTCTTCCGCTCTATCTTCCGCACCAAACACGACGACCAGCCCAAGAACCGCTCACTCAGCGTCCTCTCCAATGTGTTCTTCCACCTGCACCCGGCGCGCATCAACCGCGACGCCGTGCGCTACAACTACACTTGGGGGATGGGCGGCATCACGTTTTACCTCTTCCTGGTTTTGAGTTTTACCGGCATCCTGCTGATGTTCTATTACCACCCGACCAAGGTGCAGGCCTTCCGCGACATCCTTTATCTGGAACACGACGTCCCCTTCGGGAAGATCCTGCGCAACATGCACCGCTGGGGCGCGCACTTGATGATCATCACCGTGTGGCTGCACATGCTGCGGGTGTTTCTGACCGGCTCCTACAAGCGCCCACGCGAGTTCAACTGGGGCGTGGGGGTGCTGCTGCTGGTCATTACCATGCTGCTCTCGTTCACCGGCTACCTGCTGCCGGACGACCAGCTCGGCTTCTGGGCGGTCACGGTTGGGACCAACATGGCGCGCGCCACGCCCATGCTGGGCCACGAAGGCCCGCTGGGCCCGGAATTCGGCATGACGCCTTTCAACGACATCCGCTTTGCGCTGCTGGGCGGATCGATTGTGGACTCCAATGCCCTGCTCCGCGCCTACATCTGGCACTGCATCGGTCTGCCGGTGGTCGGGTTCATCTTTATGGTGGTCCACTTCTGGCGGGTGAGAAAAGACGGAGGCATTTCCGGCCCGGCGCCGATGGCGCTCGAATCGG
The DNA here is from genome assembly GCA_965371475.1 of uncultured bacterium. Classification (GTDB taxonomy): domain Bacteria; phylum Acidobacteriota; class Terriglobia; order Acidiferrales; family 2-02-FULL-67-57; genus CBDUYQ01. The sequence goes on along the minus strand of CBDUYQ010000030.1, from coordinate 6,282 downwards.
AGATGAAAGCGCCGAGGAAGGGCCCGCGCCCCGTAGTCATGACGCCGAGCGGGACGCCGCCGCGAGCCACTTGAGGCGGCAACAGTAAGGAGAGACAGGAATGGATTGGCATCAAATCTGGGTCATCGCATCCGCGCCGGACAATGTTCCGATTGTCGGCATGCTCTTCCTTATACCTTTCTATCTCTGGTACGGACTGCGGCAGTCGCTCGCCAATGACCGGCTGATTGCGCAACTCGAAGCCGACCCGCAGATGGCCAAGACCCACCACCGCAAGACCCAGCCGTGGAAAGAGGGCTGGACCAAGGAGGTGCATGTCTGGCCCTACCTGATGCGCATCGAGTTTGCCGCCGCGCTGGTCGTCACCATCATTCTTATTGTCTGGTCGATTACGCTCAACGCCCCGCTGGAAGCGCCCGCCAACCCCAGCCTGACCATGAACCCGTCCAAGGCCCCATGGTACTTCCTCGGCCTGCAGGAGATGCTGGTCTATTTCGATCCCTGGATTGCCGGTGTGCTGATGCCGGGCTTGATTGTCATGGGCCTGATGGCGATTCCCTACGTTGACTCGAATCCGCTGGGGAACGGCTACTACACTTTCAAGCAACGGCCGATTGCGATTCCATCGTTCCTGTTCGGGTTTGTCGGGCTGTGGTGCATCATGGTGGTCATTGGGACTTTCCTGCGCGGGCCCGGCTGGATGTGGTTCTGGCCCGGCATGACCTGGGACCACAACCGATTAATTTTTGAGGTCAACCAGGACATCTATGATATCTGGCTGTTCAACTGGATTCCCGGCATCCATACCTTCGCGGGCAAACTTCTCTTTGGCGGGATGGTAGTCGGCCTCTACTATGCCGTAGCCGGGTATGTCGTCCACCGGTTGATGACTATCAACGATTTTACACGCAAGATTCTGTCGCGGACGAGCCTGGTGCAGTACCTGGCCATCCAGTTTTTCTTCACCACCATGCTGGCTCTGCCGGTGAAGATGATTGCGCGCCTGCTCTTCCGCATTAAGTACGTCTGGGTGACGCCCTGGTTCAACATTTAACCCGAACCAGCAAGGATTATTGAGGAGAAAAAAGAAAAGTGCCACCGGCCCACAACGACGACCCGATTACCGGCAAATCCATGAGCGGTCCGATTCTGATCTTGACCGCCCTGATGCTACTGACTACCTTCTGGGCGCTCTACGACGAGTTCTACACCATGCGGCCGTGGAAGGCTTTCCAGCAGCGGTTCGTGCAGAAGTATTCGGCCTTCCTCCAGACAAAAATTCCTGATCGTGCCCAGGCGGAAGAGAAGATGCGCAATGCTTCCCAACACCAAAGTCTGCTGGCGGATATCCAGGCGGCGGAAGAGGCCGTTGGGCCGCAGGTTAAAGAAATTGATGATGAGATACGGCTCCTCAACCGGAACATTGCCGCCACCCAGGCTGTGTTCATGGTGGAGCGCGCCCGGGTGGGCGCCAAGGTCTATCTGGCGGAAGTCGCCTCCAGTGATGGCCGCCGCCAAAGCATCCTCGAGGACGTTGAGGAACTCAAAGCCGACAAGCACGAGGTCGAACTCGCCACCGCCGACGGCGGCACGGAAACGCTGGAACAAAATTACGACGAAATGGAATCGGAACTCGCCCGGCTGAAGAATCGCAAGGCCGGGCTGATTACCGAGCGGCTCGGCCTATTGTCCAAAACCAACGGGTTGCGCGCCGACCTCAGAGCGTATGAAGAAGAGCAACTGGGGGGCTTAAGCCAAACCGCCCTGGAAGGTCTGCTCAACAAGATGCGGACGTTCAAAATCGGCATCAAGCAGATTCACATCCAGGAAGGCGACCTGGTCGAGCGCTGCGAGTCCTGCCACCTCGGCATCCGCGAGCCGCTGACCCTCACCGCCGCCGACATGGGTGGCGAAGCGACTTTCATCAGCCACCCGAACCCCGACCTGCTCAGTATCCATGACCCCGAGGCCTTCGGCTGTTCCACCTGCCACGGCGGCAACGGACGGGCCACCTCCAGCGTTGTCAAGGGCCACGGGCGGCACAAGTACTGGCTCTGGCCCATGCACCAGAAGGCAAACTACGAGGCCGGCTGCCAGCAGTGCCACCGCAACGACTTTGTGGTTGACTACGCCGACACCCTCAACCGCGGCAAGGAACTCTACCGGCTCAACGGCTGCATCGGCTGCCACCGCTACGAAGGCTTCGACAACCAGGACGAGCAGTTCACCAACGCAACCAAGACGGTCGAACTACTCACCAACCGCCGCCGCGATATGTTCCTGGATATCAACCGCAGCATCGACGCCGGTGACCGGGCCGCGACCAACGAGGAGGCCCAACAGCTCTACGCCCGCGCCGAAAACCTTCGGGTAAAAATCAGCGATGTGGATGCGGAAATCAACGTCCTGCGGACACGTTCGGCGGAACTGCTGAAAGAAATCAAAAAGACCGGCCCGAATTTGAAGGACCTCAAGGCCAAAGTCAACCCCGACTGGCTCCCTGTCTGGATTGGCGACCCGCACCTGTGGCGGCCCACGACCAAGATGCCTGCCTTCCAGCTGGAGCAAGAGGAAGTCCGCGCCCTGTCTGCCTTCCTCTGGCAGAGCGGGTCCGACATCCAGCTGCCGCGCCAGCCCCGGGGCAACGCCGCCCGCGGCCAGCAGGCTTTCGAGTCGCGCGGCTGCCTGGCCTGCCACTCCATTGGCGAAGATGACGGCAAACTCGGCGGCTACTTTGCCGCCAACCTCTCCCGTGTAGGCGAGAAGGTCAACTACGACTTCCTGGTCCGTTGGATCCGCAACCCCCGCGAACGGCTGCGGCCCTACTGTCCGCAGGAGAAACGCGACCTGACACGGGAAGATTACGCCCGCCACGGCCTTCCCTTCCAGTGGGACATCGAGGGCGACACCTGCCCCAACGACGGCTCGCCGCTGATGGTGATGAACCAGACAACCATGCCGAGCCTGCGCCTGAGCGCGCAAGAGGCACGCGACATTGCCTCTTACCTGATGACGCAGACCAAACAGGCCCGTTCCGATTATGCCCGGGTTGACTACCTGGACGACCCGCAACTGGCCGAACAGGGACGCGGCCTCATTCGGCAAAACGGCTGCGCCGGGTGCCACGAGATTGCCGGGTTTGAAAACGAACCCCGCATCGGAACGGAACTGACCCTGGAAGGCAGCAAGCCCATCGAACGGCTCGACTTCGCCCTCAAGGGGCACGAGGCGGAACGCAAGGGCTGGTACAACCACAAAGGCTTCTTCGAGCGCAAACTGGAGGACCCGGGCTTCTTCGATGAAGGTAAAATCAAAGCGCCCGCCGAGCGGCTGCGCATGCCCAGGCCCAATATCGACGAAGCCGGTGTCGATGCCCTGACCACGCTGCTGCTGGGCAGCGTGACGCCGACTATTCCCGAAAGCCTCCAGAACCTGCCCGGCGGTCCGGGCAAGGACGTCCAGGAGGGTTGGTGGATTGTCACCAAGTACAACTGCATGGGCTGCCACCAGGTCCGCATCGGAAAAGACTCGACGCTGATGGGCCTGCCCGCCTACCAGGGCAACAAAGAGGCGCTACCCCCCAGCTTGATTGGCGTGGGGGCGCGCCTGGATCCGGAGTGGATGCGCCACTTCCTGGAAAACCCGGCCATGAGCGAAACCAACACCAACCGCAACGGCATCCGCGAGTACCTGCAGGTCCGTATGCCGACCTTTTACCTTTCCGCGGAGGAGACAAGGAAGCTGGTGCGGTTCTTCCAGGCGGTTTCTTCGCAGCCGATGCCCTACATCCCCGGCAAACAGGAGCCGCTCACCAATACCGAGCGGCAAATTGCCCGCCAACTGTTTACCCATCAAGCCGCGCCCTGCCTGCGCTGCCACGCCGTAGGCAACCCGGTCCGTGACCGTAATGCCACCGCGCCGAACTTCCTGACCGCCGCCGAACGGCTGAAACCGGCCTGGACCAAGCGCTGGCTGCTCGACCCGGCCAGCATCATGCCGGGCACGGCCATGCCGTCGGGCCTGTTCCGGCAGGAGGGCAACCGCTCGGTTTTCAACGCCAAAGCCCTGCCGGCTTTGATCCGCAATTACCAGGGTGACCATGCGGAGTTGCTGGTGCGCTACATGTTCGAGTTAACGCCCGCCGAACAGCGGCTGCTGGTCAACCGCATGGCGTCGGCTTCGCCCCCGGTACCGCCCCGGACTTCCGGGATCGTGGCCGGGGTAGTAAAATCTCACTGAGAAAATTTCCGTTTCGAGAATCCACAAAGAAAGAGGTAAGCATCATGACATTGCGTAAACTGTTAGCCATCTCCACTATCGTGGCGCTCGGCCTGCTGGCCGGCTGCTCCGGCGGCGGCGAAACACCGGAAGCCACAGAATCCGCTGACGCCGGTTCCGGCGCGGCCTTTTCCGTTGACCCGGCCACCGCGGGAACTATCACCGGCAAGGTTTCCTTCTCCGGCAAGGCGCCGCGCCGCGGACGGATCAACATGAGCGCCGAGGCTTCCTGCGCGCAGGCGCACGGCGGTCCAATTCCCACCGAAGACTTCGTGCCCAACGACAACGGCACCATCCGTTACGCCTTTGTGTACATCAAGAGCGACTTCGGCGGAGCCAGCTTCCCCGTGCCGGAAGAGCCCGTCGTGCTCGACCAGAAAGACTGCATTTACTCCCCGCACGTGGTCGGGGCGATTGCCGGACAGACTATCCGGTTCCTCAACAGCGACACGGTGACCCATAACGTCCATCCGGTTCCGGAAAACAACCGCGAATGGAACGTCTCGCAGCCGCCCAACGGCGACCCAATTGAAGAGTCCTTTGCCCGGCCCGAGCTGCTCATCGCGGTCAAGTGCAACGTCCACCCCTGGATGCGCTCCTACGTCGGGGTGATGAAGCACCCCTACTTCGCCGTCACCGGCAGCGATGGGACCTTCACCATCGGCAACCTGCCCCCGGGCGACTACACACTTGTTTCCTGGCAGGAGAAGCTGGGCGAGCAGGAAATTCAGGTGACCGTGGGCGATTCCGAAACCAAGGAAGTCGAACTCGCCTACACGGGCAGCTAGCACGGCACAGCATACACAGTTGCAAGAAAGGCACGACAGCACGGCTGCAGGCTACCAGCCCTGGCTGCACCGGTTTGCGCAGCTTACCGCGGTGTCAACCTTTTTCCTGATTGTGGCCGGCGCCTTGGTCACCAGTAAGGAGGCGGGCCTGAGCGTGCCGGACTGGCCTCTCTCCTACGGTTCCTGGATGCCGCCCATGGTGGGCGGTATCCTTTTTGAGCACGGCCACCGGATGATTGCCACCTTCGTCGGCTTCCTGACCACCGTGCTGGCATTGTGGTTATGGCAACAGGAGACGCGCCGCTGGCTGCGGCGTCTCGGCTTTGCGGCACTGGGCGCAGTTATCCTGCAAGGGGTGCTGGGCGGTCTTACGGTACTCTACCTCCTTCCCTGGCCGGTATCGGTTGCCCATGCCGCGCTGGCGCAACTGTTCTTCTGCGGTGTTGTGAGTATCGCAATTTTTACCGGTGCAGGCTGGCGGCAGCGTGTCACTCTCAAGCCGCATCCGCACACACCGCCACTACCCTATCTGGCGATGCTGACCTCCGGAGCAGTACTGCTGCAACTGCTGCTGGGCGCGGCTTTCCGGCACAAAGGGCTGGGAATCCTGCCGCATATTCTGTGGGCAGTTGCTGTGACCGTTCTGATGGGCTGGACAGCTTGGCGGGTTCTTGCAAACCATGAAGAACCGGAGCTGCGCACCCCGGCAATGGCGCTGCTGTTACTGGTTGTGTTACAACTAGGGCTTGGCATGGCAGCCTTTATGGGGCGGCTGACAGCGCTGAACGCTCCGCAGCCGCTTCCATGGGTGGTCGGGCTGACGGTAGCGCACGTGTCCGCCGGGGCGCTGACGCTGGCTGTGAGCGTGGTTCTGACCTTGCAAGCGTATCGCTTGATTGCCATACCAGGAAAGGCGGCCGGTCTGGTTCCGGCCTCGGGAAACTCGGGTTCGTGAAAGAGCAAGCACAAATTTTGACAACAGACGTTCCGGTTCTGGGCGGGTTCCGCGACTGGGTGGAGCTGGTCAAGCCGGAAGTCATGTCGCTGATTCTGGTGGCGACCGGGGCGGGCTGTTACCTGGCAACCGAAGGCAGGCTCGACCTGTGGCTCCTGTTTCACACCCTGCTCGGCACCGCCATGGTGGCCGGTGGAACAGGAACGCTGAACCAGGTTTGGGAGCGGAAAGTCGACGCGCGTATGCACCGCACCGCCAACC
>CBDUYQ010000029.1:0-8869 GCA_965371475.1 uncultured bacterium | reverse complement strand
CCGTGGTCGTCCGCCCAGCAACTGGCCAGACTCTTGTGTCCGGCGGAGCGGTCACAGTAGCAGTAGCAAGGTTGCTGGGCCAGCACCTCGGGGATTTCCGCTGCAATGCGGTAAGCCTTCTGTACCACCGGGTAGCCGTCGTAGCGGTCAGGAGAAACGGGCTTGGGCAACGGACGCGCCGCATCCGTTGTCAGGTAGTAGGGCGGCACCCGTGGGGTTTCCGGTACAGCCGCAGCCCGGCTTTGGGTCGGCTTTGCTGCGGTTTGTGCGCCCGGCGGAGGCGCGGTCCCTTGCGAACAGCCCGCTGCCAGCAGCGTCAGGGTAAATATCATGCCCGCCACGTTCAATTGTTTGGGCAATGGTTGGAGCAATCGTTGAGAGGCCATACCGTTTCTCCTGTCAGCTTTTCAGCAGCCCGCGCGAGGCAAGTTCCGGCTTCACTTCGCTGTTCCACTTCCACATCGTAAAGATGACCGGGTAGAGAAGCAACTCCAGTATAAACGAAGTAATGATGCCGCCCACCATCGGCGCGGCGATGCGCTTCATGACGTCCGAGCCTGCGCCCGTACCCCACATAATGGGCAGCAGCCCCATCAGGATGGCCATCACCGTCATCATCTTCGGGCGGACGCGCTTGACCGCCCCTTCCAGCACGGCGTGTTCCAGTTCCAGTTCGCTCGTGATCCGGCCTTCCTTCTTCCACTTGTGGTAGGCGAGGTCGAGGTAGAGCAGCATGACCACGCCGGTTTCCGCGTCCACCCCGGCCAGCGCAATCAGACCCACCCCCACAGCGATACTCAGGTTGTAGCCGAGCAGGTAGATCATCCAGAACGCGCCGATGAGCGAGAAGGGGACAGCCAGCAGCACAATAATGACTTTGGGAATCGACCTTGTGCTCAGGTACAGCAGCAGGAAGATGAGGAAGAGCGTGAGCGGGATAACGTAGGCCATGCGCTGCTGCGCGCGCTGAAGGTTTTCATACTGCCCGCTCCAGATCAGGTGGTAGCCTGCGGGCAGGCGGACGGAGCCAGCAATAACCTCTTGAGCATCAGCTACATAGCCGCCCAAGTCGCGGCCCGCCACATCGACAAAAACCAGCCCCACCAGTTCTCCGTCTTCGCTCTTGATGACCGGCGGTCCGCTGGTGACTTCCAGCCGCGCCAGTTGCGCCAGTGGAATCATCGCGCCCGAGGGCGTCGCTACCAGGACACGTTCGATCTTTTGCCGGTCGTCGCGCAGTTCCCGCGCGTAACGGACGTTGATAGGGTAGCGCTCGCGGCCCTCGATGGTGGTAGCGATGTTCTTGCCACCGATGGCGGTTTCCACCACGTCCTGCACGTCGCCCACGGTCAGGCCGTAGCGGGCCACCGCCTGGCGATCCACGTGGATGTCAAAGAAGGCGCCGCCGGTGACGCGCTCGGCGAAGATGTTGCGCGTGCCGGGGACGTCGCGCAGCGCCTGTTCCAGTTCTCTCCCGATTTGCTCGATGACTTTCAGGTCCGGCCCCAGAATCTTTATGCCGACGGGGGTGCGTACGCCGGTGGTCAGCATGTCGATACGGCCTATGATGGGCTGCGTCCACGAGTTAGAGATGCCGGGGATTTGCAGCGCGGCGTCCATTTCGTTGATGAGTGCTTCCGGCGTAAGGCCGGGCCGCCACTCGCTTTCCGGTTTCAGCACGACGGTGGTTTCAATCATCGCCAGCGGCGCCGGGTCGGTGGCCGTGCGCGCGCGTCCGGCTTTGCCGAAGACGGAAATTACCTCCGGGAACTGGCGGAGGATCTGATCCTGCTTTTGTATGACGCGGCCCACCTCGGCAATCGAGAGCGACGGCAGGCCCACCGGCATATAGAGCAGCGTCCCTTCCCAGAGCGGCGGCATGAACTCCGTCCCCAGCCGGTTCCAGACCGGTACAATGGAGAGCACCGCCAGCAGCCCCAGCAGCAAGGTGGTTTTGCGGTAGGTCAGCACCAGCCGGGCGAAGGGTTGGTAAACCCAAATCAAGACCCGCGAGACCGGGTTCTTGTGTTCGGGGCGGATGCGCCCGCGCACCAGCAGCAGCATCAGCACCGGCCCGAGCGTAATGGCCAGCACGGCGGCAAAGAACATGGCAAAGGTTTTGGTGTAGGCCAGAGGTTTGAAGAGGCGGCCTTCCTGTGCTTCCAGCGTGAAGACGGGCAAAAAGCTCACGGTGATGATAAGCAGCGCGAAGAAGATGGAGCGGCCTACCTCCTGTGCCGCTTGGATAATCACTTCGGAGCGAGAGCCGGTTTCGTTACCTTCCCTCCACTGCTCCAGGTGCTTGTGGGCGTTTTCCACCATGATAATCGAGCCGTCAATCATCGCGCCGACGGCAATGGCGATGCCGCCCAGCGACATGATGTTGGAGTTCAAGCCGGAGTAGTACATCGCTATCAGAGAAAGCAGGATAGAGATGGGCAGCGTCAGGATGATGACCAGTGAGCTGCGGAAGTGAAAGAGAAAGACCAGGCAGACCAGGCTCACAATCAGCATCTCTTCCAGCAGCTTTTCTTGCAGGTTGTCGATGGAACGCAGGATGAGGTCGGAGCGGTCGTAGGCGGGAATAATCTCCACCCCCTCCGGCAACGAAGCTCGGATATTTTCTATTTTCTCTTTTACCCGCTCGATGACCGTGAGGGCGTTCTCGCCGTAGCGCATCACCACAATCCCGCCGACGACTTCGCCTTCGCCGTTCCACTCCGCCAGGCCGCGCCGGATATCGGGGCCGAGGTGGATGTTGGCGACATCGCGCAGGTAGATCGGCGCGCCGCCGGAACTGGCGCCGAGGGATATCTGTTCCAAATCGGAAATGCTTTGAATGTAGCCCAGCCCGCGCACCATGTGCTCGCGTCCGCTCAGCTCGATGATGCGGCCCCCAACGTCGTTGTTGCTGCGGCGGATGGCCTGGATGACGTGGTTGATAGAAACCCGGTAGGTGATCAGCTTGTTGGGGTCGATGTCCACCTGGTACTGCTTGACGAACCCGCCCAAGCTGGCGACCTCGGCCACCCCCGGCACGCTTTCCAGCCAGTAGCGGACGTGCCAGTCCTGCAGGGAGCGCAACTGCGCCAGGTCGTGTTGGCCGGTCTTGTCCACCAGGACGTACTCGAACACCCAGCCCACGCCGGTGGCGTCCGGACCGAGCGTGGGGATGATGCCGGTGGGCAGGTCTCCCTGAACGGATTGCAGGTATTCCATTACACGCGAGCGGGCCCAGTAGATGTCCGTCCCGTCGTCAAAGATGATGTACACAAAGGAGAGGCCGAAGAAGGAGTATCCGCGCACCACCTTCACCCGCGGGGCGGAGAGCAGCGCGGTCACAATCGGGTAGGTTATCTGATCTTCGACCAGGCCGGGGCTGCGGCCTTTCCATTCTGTAAAGACGATGACCTGCACGTCGGAGAGATCGGGGATGGCGTCGAGCGGGGTGTGGTAGGCCGCCCACACGCCCCAGCCAATAGCCAGGAACGTGGCCAGGTAAACCAGCAACTTGTTGCGCGCGCTCCAGGCGATGATCTTTTCAATCATGGCTTATTCCTTTTCCGTCCCTTCCGGGGCAGGCGGGTTGCCGGCCAGTTCGCTCAACAGATCAGGGAAGCGTTTCAGGCGCCCGCCGTTTTTGGCCATGAAGGCACGGGCTTCCTGTTCGCGGGCAAAGGCAATCAGGCTGGGACCACAGCGGTCGAACAGCTCCAGGTAGAGCGTGTGAGCCTCATCCAGTTTGACCCGCGGGGCATGGCAAACCAGGATGCGGCTCTCGCTGACGTAGAAGGCCTCCTCGGGGTTGAGCGCCCGGCTGCTGACGTAGTCCGTCACGCGCAGGAACTCCACCTTGGCGCCGGTTTGCCGGGCCACCGTCAGCGGGCAGCGCGGGCAGCAGGCGTGGACCTTGCGTCCGTCAATCCGAACCACTGTCCGCATGTTCTCGTGAATCAGCCGTCCGGAGAGTTCGCAGATTTCCGGCGGGCGTTCGAGCAGCAGGAACCAGGCCGCGGCGGCCAGGGCCGCGACCAGCACGAGGGCAATGCTTCCAGTTAAAAAATGTTTCCCATTCATGGTTACACCTTCTTTCTGCCGGCTTAATGCTAGTGCGCGGGCGCAGCCGTGGCGGTCAGCTTGCTCTCGGAGTCGAGCAGGAAGTTGCCGGAGGTGACAATCGTTTCACCGGGTTCCAGCCCGTGCAGGATGGCGGTCTGCCCGTCGAAGGCAGGGCCGGTTTCCACCTCGCGCGGTTCAAACACCCCGCTGTCCTGAACCACGTAGACGATTTTGCGTACGCCGGAATCGAGAATCGCCTCAGAGGGGATGACAACATGTTTGCCGTAATCTACCTGCAACTCGACGTCGGTGTACATTTCGGGTTTGAGTTGGAAACCGGGGTTGCGGAATTCCAGCCGCACGCGGGTGGTACGGGTCTGCGGGTCCACCGTGGGGTAGATATAGGTCACTTGGCCCCGGTATACCTTACCGGGCGCATAGCTCAAACGCATAGTGGCCCGCTGCCCGTGCCGCACATAGGCGGCCTCGAATTCGTAAAGGTCCGCATGCACCCAGACTCTTGAGAGGTTGGCGATCTCATAGAGTACCTTATCGGGTTTCACAAAGGTCTGCGGGAAGATGTCGATGCGGTGGATAAACCCGGTGGCAGGGGAATGAATGGTGAGTGTCCGCTGGACTTTTCCGGTCTCCTCCAATTGTTGAATCTGCTCCTCGGTGATGTCCCACAGGCGCAGCCGCTGGCGGGTGGCGCGCAGGAGCGCCTCCGAACTTTCCGAGACGTTGGCATAGGTGGAGTCCTTGAGCGCAGCCCGGCCGCGCCGGGCGATCAGGTACTCCTCCTGGGTCGAGACCAGTTCGGGACTGTAGAGCGTAAAGAGCGGCTGGCCTTTTCGCACCAGCTTGCCGGTGAAGTCGCCATAGACCTCTTCCACCCAGCCTTCGACTTTGGTATGCACGCGGCTGAGGCGGGTTTCGTCAATCGCCACCCGGCCCACGGTGCGAATCGTGCGTTTCAGTCTGCCGCGGCGGACAGACGCCGTTCGCACACCGATGAGCTGCTGTTTTTCAACGGCCAGGATGACCGATCCGGCCGGAAGGTTTTTCAGCGCTTCGAGTTCATCGGCGTAACGGGGCACCAAGTCCATGCCGTCGGGCGCCTTGCCGGGTTGGTCGGAATGGAAGCCGGGATTCATCATGTCGTACCAGTAGGCGACTTTCCGCTGCGTATCCCCGGTTTCGGTGGCAGGGGAGGCCATATCCATTGCTGCCATGGAATTATCCGTGGCAGGGTTTCCGGTCATCCATGTGCGAATCTGGCTGTGGTAGGCGACGCCTATTCCTGTGCCCACCCCCAACATCAGCAGGGCCAGCACCACCAGGGAAAATTGTATTCGGTTGAGGACAATCATCGCATTCCTCCTAATTCGTCAGCTCGACCCCGGTCAGGGGTTCGAGGCGCGCCAGCGCGATTTCGTAGTTGGCCAGCTCGCGGTAGTAGTCGAGTTCGGCCTCGAGTACCGTGCGGAAGTTATCGAGCACGGTGAGGAACCCCACCCGGCCCACCTGATAGGCCGAGAGCGAAGATTCCAGCGCCAGCGACGACAGCGGGGTAATGGCCTCGGCATAGAGGCGCAGGAGTTCCTCCGAGGCGCGCGCGGTCAGGTAGTGTTGTTTGACAGCAAAGTGGACTTCCGTTGTGCGGGCCTCGCGGCTCCGCCGGGCAAAGGAGAGCATCTCGACGGCTTCCCGCACCCCTTCGCGCTGCTTGCTCTTGTAAAAGACGGGAAGACGGATACCGACAGTGACTTTGTGCGTGTCGGGCAGTTGCGGGCGGTTCTGGTAGGTATAGCTGATGTGAAAGTCCGGGAGGTGCTCTTTTCCCGCCAGGTTGACGGCCACCTGCTGGCGCTCGATTAACTGCCGGTCACGGGCCAGCCCGGTATCGTTCTCCCGCGCCAGTTGGTAGAGCGTTTCCAGCGAGTAGGTCAGATCCGAGGGTTCCAACTTTTCCGGGGGCGGTAGCGGAGTTTCCGGGTCGTGGTTGAGCAGGGTATTGAGGCGTACCAGCGCGGTCCGTTGCTGTTGTTCCAGCCGGGTCTGTTGGCGGTGAATCTTGGAAAGCTCGACTTGGGCTTTGAGGAGGTCCTGCTGCAACCCCTTGCCGACGCGGTAGCGCGCTTCGGTCATGGCGGCCAGTTTTTCCAGCAGGGTCTTGTGCTGCTGTGTGATGGCGAGCCCCTGGTGGAAGTAGAAGTAGTTGAAGTAGGCGGCTTTGATCTCAGCGGTCACGCGGCGGCGCACGGTTTCAACATCCCACCGGGCAACTTCCACCTCGCGGCCGGCTAGTTCTCCGCGCAGTTTCAACTTCCCCGGGTAGGGAATGGTTTGCGCGGCGCCGAAGTTGCGGCTGCTGGGCGGGAACCCGCGCACCACATCGAACGGCGCCGGGTCGCCGTTCCAGCCGACGGTAATTGTCGGGTCGGGCAGCGCCCGGGCCTGCGGAATGCGGTGCCGCAGGGCTTCCACCCGCAGGGCGGCACTTTGGATGGCCGGGTTTCGCTCCATGGCCTCGGCAACCAGTTGCTGGAGGGTGGTCCTGTCCGTGGCGGCGATATTTTGGCCAGCGGTGGTAACCGTTTGCCCGCTGGACGAAAGCCGGGCCGACACCTCCGCTGTTTGCTGGGCGGCCCCCGGGGTTGCCAGCAGGAGCCACAGGGGCGCCATAAGCCCAATTTGGAATCTTGCGTTTTTCATTAACCTTCTCCCTTTCTGCGAATAGGCTGTAACTGTCAGGTGAATGCAGGCGCAGAACGGCTGCGCGTGAAGTTACGGGAGGGAGAAGATTAAATTCGGAAAGTACAGAGGAGGCTTTGCCGGTCGTGGTTCACCGGAAAGTCGGCGGAGTCTTTCTCTGCAAAAATAAAGCCGGGAGTCTGGAGAAACTCGACGATAACTTGCTGATCGTTGTCAGGAGAATACTTTGCGTTTTGCAAAGCTTTGGAAAAGGCCGCCGGGGAAAACGGTTCCGTGGGAGAGATTTCGCAGCAGGTGAGTTCCGGGGAATCCACTTTGTCAGCGGGAGCCGGTGCCGGGTGAGAATGCTTCTCGCAGTCGCCGCTGCAACGAGCGCTCACGGTGTCCTCCTGCCAGCAGTTCACAGCAGCAGCAAGCGGTTGGGCCACCAGCAGCAGAGCAACAAACATTGCTGCCCACTTGAATCGCGGTTTGGTTGTTCCAGTCATTATTTCTGTTTCTTACTACACTCTAGCATGATTTATCAGAGCAAGAATGCGGCCAGAGGCTGCTTTATTACAAAGAAATTATATCCCCTTTGTTTTCAGCCATTATCGCGCAACCGTTATACGAACTGTCCATGGTTTCCTTCGGGCACTGAGCTTCTGCGTGAGTAATCTCACTCAGATGCGCCCGTGTAAGTTTAGGCTATCGGCCCGGCCCGTCGTTTGTTTATTCGCCAATCCATTCCAGCACGACTTGAATAAGCGGGATAGCTCCGCCAGTGACGCCCAGTCCGGGCACGCGCCCGCCGCCGCGGTCGAAATCACGCAACCGCGGTCCGGCCAATTCTTCGGGAACCTTGCCACGCCCGCGCAGAGCCGCGGTGCGCCTCACGTTCACCAACCGCACCAGAACCGTGCCGCTGCCACGTGAGCGGACGGCGGCAATGCGCCCGACGGAAAGGGCGACTTGCGTGCCGTTGAGCACTTCCGGGATACTTTGCACCCGATCAAAGCGCCGGCCGTTGACCAGGGCCAGTTGTTCGCTGCGCAGTTGGATGGTAAAGCCGTCAGGGGAAGCCTGGATCTGGAAGTCCGGGTTGCTGTCACAACTGACGCGCTGGCCGTTGAAGCGCAGACCGGCGCAGCCGCCGGGTTCGAGCACGAGGCGCGCCCGGTTGCGAGCCTGCCGCCGTGGCCCGGCCAGTGCTTGATACTCGCGGGCCAGTTCGAGCGGTTGCATGATTGCCCGGTTGTTCCGGGGTCGGCTGTCGGCTATCTTCTGGTTTGGATCCACCGTAAACCGTGGCCGGACAGGTCGGCGGAAATCCTGCAAGGAGAACTGTATTTCGAAGACCATAGTGATGGTCTCTTGCGGCCGCAGTGTCACCGTCTCGCGGTGCTGCACCGACAGAGTAGGGATGGCAAACTCTACGGTTACGTTGCGCAGTTCTGCGCCGCCGCCATTGTGAATCGGTACGCTAAACTGCACCCGCTCGCCGGGCCGCACCCGCCGCGGTTCCATCCGCACTTCCGAGGCGCGAATGAAAAGATCGTTACTGGTGGCAGGCTGGCAATCCTTCAATTGAGCCAGCCGCTGGTTGCGGAGCGCCAGTGCCCGGCGATTGAGCCTGCCGCCGCGGCCCGCCGTTTGCAGGGAGAGGGTACGGGCATCCGCTCCGCTCACTACACAGGGGTCAGAGGTTTGGTTTGTCACCTGTGTGCCGTCGTCTTTCGCTGGCGCCGGTTCTTGACTGGAGGCGTTAACTTCCTTGGTGGCCGACGCGACCGCCAGCGTTTCCGTGATGGTTGCCGGCGTGACTTCGACGAAAATGGTCGCGGAGGCCATCAAGGTGCCTCCCTGGAAAGCCAGCACCTGGAGGACGTAACCGCCCGGCGCAGCCCCGGCCAGGGCTGCGACATTGAAGTCATTTGACAGCGTGTTCTGTCCGGAGTTAAAGAACAGGTCGGCGTCGGGGCTGGTGGTCGTAACATCGGCTTTGGTGTTCGCATTGGTTACCTGCAAACCCACGGGAATTGGTTCGCCGAATTCCAGTTTGATCTTGCCGCTGAAGCTGGTCTGTTGGAATCCGATAACTACGTTGGTGACGGTG
>CBDUYQ010000028.1:0-9266 GCA_965371475.1 uncultured bacterium | reverse complement strand
AGCAGCATGGCCAGCGCAGTCCAATGGGAGTGGACGTCCACCTCGCGGACGTACTCGAACTTGGCCGCAGCATAACTATCGAGCGACGCATGGGCCGCCGCCAGGTCACCTTCAGCGGCATGGGCAAACCCCATCGCCAGCGAAGCGCCAATCTGCTCAAGCGTCTGGTGCTCATCGAAGACGGCATAGTAGAGCCCGTAGCCCATGCCCCAGATGATGAGGGCGAGCCCGCTCAGGATCAGCAGTTTTCTTGATCGGCTCATAAGTCTTCTCTCTACCCTTTCTGCGCGTCCAGCTGTCCGGTGTGGCGCAGGATACCCACCAGCATCCCCGCCAGCGCTACGATTACCAGCAGGCCACCGGTATCGGCGAACCCGCCCGCCAGCAATCCGAAACGCATTTCGGCCAGCACGGAAACCGGAAGCAGCACGGAACCGGCCAGCAGCACCCAGACCCAGCGGCGCTTCCACCGCTCGCTCAGGAAGACGTACCGCTGGACGAACGCCAGCAGCATCGCCAGCAGCCCGAACTCGATAATGTGGGCGTGGGCGGCAATCTTGACCGCCTTCTCGCCTCCGAGTTGGCCATAGGCCATGACGGCGCCGCGAGCGGCCTCCATGTCATTGACGGCTGCGCTATCCACCATCGCCGTAAGCAAATCAATGTCCCGTTGCTGGTGCTCATAAAGATGCGCCCCGGCGTAGTAAGCCCCGTAGAGGAACCCGGCCAGAATAAACAGTATCCCGCCAGCCAGCAGCGTCCGCCCGGCCCCGCCCCAGTCCTTGAAAAGCTCTTCCTGCACGTTTTGCACGTTGGCGGCGGGCGTTTTCCGAAAATATTTCCAGAGGCCAGCCAACTCCCCCACACAGACGAGGATAAGCAGGAGGCCGGCGAAGTCGGCCACGATGCTCGCCCAGCCGATGTCCTCCAGAGGACTGTAGGCCAGTCCGGCGTAGTGAATGGTGAACACCGCCACCGGCAAAATGGCGGCGCTGGCAACGTAGAGCAGCGCAAGCTGCCTCCGCCGTCTTCGGCTCCACGCCACAAAGGGCTGCACCAGCGCCAGCAGCAGAGCAATGTAGCCAAAGTTGATGGCGTGAGAGTGGGTGTCAACTTTTGTCCCGCGATTCTCCAGCAGCGACCCGATACGGCCAAAATGCGCCAGCACGGTGTCAGGGTCTTTCGCCGCGACGGCTTCGGTAGCTGCCATCATATTCTCGCCGATGCTGCCGGCGTTGGGGTGGAGGATGAAGACCGCGAAGATGTCGCCGAAGAGCATCCCGGCCAGGATGAGTACAATGCCGCCGAGCACAAGCATCCGTTGCGCTCCCAGGGCGGCGAACCCGGTGCCGGTGGTGGACATCCTGCGGCTTCCTCCTTCGGCCGGAGTTACCGGAAAGCCGGCATCACATGCCGGGCGAAGAGTTCCTGCGTCTTAATCGACTTCCAGTGGGCGAGACCGCCGAAGTTGGCAACCACCGCTATTTCTCCGATGCCGCCCTTGGCCTGAATGCCTTTGATCTGCTCAATAACTTTGTCGGGTGTGCCGATGAAACCGATCTCCTGCTCGACAATATCTTCGTAGGTCAGTTTCGTCAGCGACTCCAGCGCGCCGCTGGCATAGAACCCGTAGCCCTTGGCTTTCAGTTCGGCTTGCTTCTCTTTACCTTGCAACACCACGGCGGGCGAGGCGTTAAAGACGAGGAAGTTGTGCAATTCCTTCTCCACTTCGCCGCGTATTTTCGACTCATCCTCGTCCATGTACACCGGGCGGATATACACCACGTCCGGCTCGTGCCCGTTTTCCTTGCAGGCCTTTTTGTATAACTCCAGCGGGCCTTCCAGGATCGCGTACGGCAGCAACGGCGGCACGAAGATGCCCCAGCCGCGCTCGCCCGCCATCTGGTAGGTGATGTCGCTCGTCCCTCCGGTATAGAACTTCGGGTGCGGTTTCTGCACCGGCTTGGGGACCACGCTCAGGTCCTTGAACTTGTAGAACTCGCCCTCGAAGGAAAATTTTTCTTCCGTGAAAGCTTTGATCAGAATTTCAATGGCTTCGTTGTAGCGCGGGCGGCTCTCTTCCAGCGGCACATTGGTCAAGCCGTAGAGCCAGGCATGTCCACGTCCCAGACCAATCTCCAGCCGTCCGTTGGTCAGGATGTCGGCTTCGGCAATCATCCCGGCCAGCCGCTGCGGGTTCTCCAGCGGGAGCGTGTGCAACGCGGTGCGGAAGCGAATGTTCCGGGTCTTCTGCGCGGCGGCGGCAAACAACGCCAGCGGGTTGGCCGAGATGGAAAACTTCGGGAAGAAGTGGTGGTCGACGACCGAGTACACATCAAAGCCCACCCGGTCGGCGTGCTCGATCTGCTGGAAGATTTCCCACGTCATCTCGTCGTAGGATTTTTCCGGGGGCGTCTGCATTTCCGCGTAGATACCGAATCGCATAGGTCTTAACCTCTCCTCAGGAAGTTTGCCGATTGAACCAGGCTGAAACTGCTGACACAAAAAACGGAACCACAAAATTAAAAAGAACCTTGAGCCCAAGCCGGGCTGTCCAGGGCTCGCTGACCAGTACACCGTATTGGTTGGCCGCGGTAAGCACCACGCACACCACAGCCGCGATGACCAGGTTCTTCTTCAGCACAGCCGGGCTGAAAATAAAGGCCAAAACCCCTGACCGTTTTCCCTCCATCCTCTTGCCGTCCATGATCCCGCTGGCAGCCATACGGTTACGAAGCGCCTCCGTTGAACCGCCCGTACCTTCCGCCGAAGAAGAGCAACGGCTTCCCTTCACTGATTTCCATTTGTTCGGCTTCGCCGATGAAGATGGTGTGGTCCCCAGCCTCGTGCGCCGCCACCTTGCGGCAGGCAATTTGGGCCAGGCAGGGCCGCAGCAAAGGGACGCCGTCTTCGGAGGCACAGAACTCCACGCCCAGGCCGCCGGCAATCTCGTCGGTGCGGTTGGGGTCGGCGTAGTAGGAAGACACCGCCTCCTGGTCTTCCCGGAGGACGTTGACGCCGAAGGATTCCTGCTGAGACAACAGCGGGTGGGTGCGGCTGTTGTGATCAACGCAGATGAGCACCAGCGGGGGAACCAGAGAAACCGAGGTGAAAGCATTGGCCGTCATGCCGTGGACCTGACCGTCTTCTCCCGCGACAGTCACTACGGTGACGCCGGTGGCAAACTGCCCCAGCGTCTTTCGGAATTCGTCTGTACTGACGGCCATCCCCCTCGTCCGGCCCTCCGAACTGCTAGAACCCGAACCGCTCCTTTGCCTGGCGGCGGCCCGGGTGGTGTGAAGACTTTCTCCCGCCTAGAACGTAAAGCGCAGCGCGAACTGAACTTGCCGTGGGTTATTGATAGCGCGGGGCGCTCCAAACGCCGGGTTGGGCGAACCTAACAGGTTCCCGCTCGGCGTCAGCGGGCAGCCCGGCGCCGTGGCATTGAAGGGACAAAAATCGGCAGCGCCGTAAGTCGTATTGAAGAAGCGAACATTCAAGGTGTCGAATAAATTGAATACCTCGGCAATGAATTCCAGATTTGCCTGTTCCCCGACAGCGAAGGTCCGGGAAATTCTGGCATCCACCGAGTAAAACTGATCGCCTTTGAACGTGTTGCGGCCTTCGATTCCGACACGGTCATTGTTGCCAAAGACGTCGCCGTTGGAGTCGAACCCCGAGAAAATGGTAAAGGAACGGGCCGATTGCGCCGTGATGATGGTTCCGAATTTAAAATCATTCACAATCGGGTTGGCGTCGGTGGGACCTTTGATGGTGGCATTGGCCACGAAGCGGTGGGCGATGTGGTCCGACGAAATGGCCCGCTCACGGCCAAAATTCAGGCTGTCCTGCGGAATCAGCACGAAGCTGGGGTTGGGGCCGTTGTCGATGGTTTTCGACCAGGTATAACTGATGCCGAAGCCCAAGCGCCCGGTGGGGTTCTTGCGGAAATCAACCAAAAGCCCGTCGTACACCGACTCCCAAAGCGAGTCGGCCTCAAAGTAAATGGCGACGGTGGGAAGAGCGGTTCCGGGGAATGTCGACACGGTTGCGCAGTCGCCGGGGACGAAAACCACACGGTAGTCATCCTTGAGACCTACGTTTCCGTTGGAATCGTGCGCGGGTACCGGGCAACCGTTGGGGGAAGGCTGGTTAATATTAAAGAAACTGCCGAGATCCACACCCTTCACCCGCAAGTAACTGACGTTGAGCGCAGTGTCTTTAATGGGTTCAAACGCCAGGCTCATCGTCATCTGGATTCCATAAGGGGCTTCGTGGTCCTGGGCGAAGCGTACGACCACAGAGTCGCCAAAGAAGCCGCACTCTGACAAAAGGTTCAGAGGACCGCAGGGGAACCCGAGCGTGGCGGTTGAATCCACCGCATCTGGATAAAGTCCGTTGGTCAGGAGTTGATTTACTACAGCCCCGGTGATGAACGGGTCGCTAGCAAAGGCAAAAAGCCGGACTTGAGCGTTCAGGTCGTTTTCCTTGGCTTCACGGCCCGGGAATTCGTTTATCACGCCGCCGCAGGAGGGAATCTGACAGGCCAGCAGAGGCGCAGGGATAATCCCGTGGAACAGGCCCGCTCCGGCCCGAATAACGAAGTTCCTGCTGGTCCCCAGGTTGTAGGCGATTCCTACGCGGGGATCAATGTTGTCCGAGTCGGTGTCCACGGCAGCGGAGGGCCAAGTCTCCCATTCGTAACGCACCCCAAAGTTAATCGTAAGGTCGGGGGTGGCCTGCCACTTGTCCTGGACAAAAAAGCCGTTGTAGGTGTGGTTCATCTGCCCCTTAGCGAGGTTGCGGATTTCCGTGGGGATTCTGGTGCCCGAGAAAATAGCTGTTCCATTGGGGAAGATCGACGGCTCGGTAAAATTGCTGGCGGCGTCGTTGCGCTGGAAGAAGATCACGAAAGGTTCCCCGGCTTCAAAGCTGAAGGGACACTGCGAAGCCAGCAGGCAGCCGAAGTCCGCCTCAAAGGGATAGAAAAGCGGGAAGGACTCTTCGGTTTGGACCCAGTTAAAATTCCCGCCGAAACTAAGCACATGTTTGCCGCGCGTCCAGGTGGCGCTGTCAGAGATTTCAAAGCGCGGTTCCCGGTAGAAATCCGGGTTGCCACGGTTAACGCCCAGGGTAAAGGTGTTGGGAATTTCCAGGTGCGGCTGGGTCGAGTTGGTCACAAAATCGAAGAAGCGCCGGGCGTACTGTACCCGAAGATCGTTGACCAGGGTGGGGGTGAAGGTGGAGGTCAGGTTGGCCACGATGGAATTGTCGCTGATGAAATTATCCTTGAAGGCGGACGGCAGGTCGGTGCCGTCGCTGAGCGGCGAAACCCCCAGCAATTCTGAATCGCTGAAAAAATAGCGGACGAAAAGGTAGTGGTTGGGCGAGAGCGAAACGTCTGCCCGGGCAAAAACCTGATCGTAGTCGAAGGTTTTAGTCTGGTTGAGGTTTTCCGGCGCCAGTCCGAATACGTTGGCCTTGGTCAGGTTGATGAGGTCGATGTTCTCCAGTATGACCGTGTTGTAGAAGGGATTTTCGCTCCGTCGCTGGCTTTCGTAGTTGAAAAAGATAAAGGCCTTGTCCTGCTTCAACGGCCCGCCGACAGTGCCGCCAAACTGGTTCTGGCGCAACTTGTTGAGCAGGGTGCATCCGCCCGAACTCACATCGCCGGGGGTATTACAACTTCCCGGGTCGGGTGAAGAAAGGATGCTGTCAGCATCCATCTTGTCGTTACGGAAGAATTCGTAAAGCGACCCGTGCCAGTCGTTGGTGCCGCTCTTGGTGATGATGTTGACGATGCCGCCCGCCGCGCGGCCCGCCTCCACGCTGAACTGCGTGTTAATGACGCGGAATTCCTGCACCGCCTCCTGCGAGGGAGTGGTCTTCTGCACGCCGGACGCCGTTGAGATGTTGTCGGCGCCATCCACGGTGACAAGGTTGTAGTGGATGTTTTGACCGGCAAATGAAATCTTGGTGACGGGTTCGATGATGACGTCGGTGCTGCCGGAGGTGGTTTCCCCAATGGTCACGCCGGGCGCGAGCAGGGCGAAATCGATGAATTGCCGTCCGTTGACCGGCAACAGGTCAATCTGGTCTTCCACGATTACCGTGGCGATATCGGCGCGGGTGGTCTCGAGCAGTACCTGTCCGGCTTCAACCACTACCTGCTGGGCGAGTTCCCCGACTTGCAAAGCGATTTCCACCGTGGCCACCTGCCCGATCTGCAGGGTGATGCTCCGGACTTCCCGGCGGAACCCCTCCCGTTCGACAGTAATCTCGTACGAACCGGGGGGCAACGAAGGAATCCGGAACTCTCCGGAGTCCGAACTGACCACCGAGCGGGAAACGCCCGTGCTGGTGTTGGTGGCGGCGATGTTGGCGCCCGGGATTATCGCCCCGGAGGCGTCCGTGACCGTGCCTGTCAAGGTAGCGGTAATGGTTTGTCCCTGCACCGCGAGCGGCGCGAAGGCAAAAGCAAAAAGCAGAGATACACAGAATACAGACTGGCAGAATCGGCGGCTCATAAGCACACTCCCATCAAATTCACATTATTGGGGCGATCACTCACCCCTAACCCCGACACACGATTCATGGTTAGTACCATGCCCCGCTTTCCGGTGTCAAGTTGGTTTTAATAAACAGTTTAGGCGGAAAAGGGCCGCATCCCCTCTTGCCGCCAGCTTGACAGGCCACTGTGCCCCGGATAAACCTAATGCCTTCAACCACACGCCTTGGGACACCGTAAGCACCCCAACGCGAACGGAGGTTTTTCCCCATGCCCAGCCAGGCGGAAATCGATCGCCGGTACAAGAACATTCGGGAGCAGATGCAGTCCGCCAACCTGGACGGGCTGATTGTCTGCGGCAACCAGTACGCGGGTTTTGAAGGCGCAGTCCGCTACACCTCCGACTTTGAAATCGTCCACCGCTACCTCTATGTCGTCATCCCCCTGACCGGCGAGCCCACCCTGCTCTTCCCCCGCGAAGCACGCTGGATCGGCGACAAAAGTAAACCCTGGGTGCAGGAGCACGTCTGGGCTGAGATGCCGGGGCAGTGGCTGCGCGAGCACGCCCGGGAGAAGAGGTGGAAGCGGGTGGGCGTCTACGGACTCGACTACGTAATGGCCGTCCGCGACTACCGCGAACTGGCGCAAGGGGATTATGAAATTGTTCCCTTTGACTACGAGTTCGACATGGCCCGCGCCATCAAAAGCGAAGAAGAAATGGCCGGCATCCGCGACAGCCTGGAAATCATCGTCGATGGGTTCTGGGCGCTGGTCGAGGCCTACGAACCGGGCAAAACCGAAGCCGAGATCCTGGCCCCCGCGGTGGAACTCTTCTTCGCCCGCAACGCCGGCCCGCGCATGATGAACATCATCCTCTCCGGCGCCCAGGGCGAGGCGGAAGCCCACTTCAAAGTTCCCACCAGCCGCGTCGTCCAGCCAGACGACCTGCTGCTCTACTCGCTGGAAATCGCCGGTGTGGACGGCTACTGGGTGGAGTTCTCCCGCCCGCTGATCCAAGGCAAAGCCAGCAAGCGCACTGAGGCCATGAAAGCAATCTACCCGGAGGCGCTCGCAACCGGACAAAACCTGATGCGTGAGGGAGAAAAGGCCAGCACCGTCCACCGCGCCGTGGCGGAATTTTTTGAGAAGAACGGCTTTCCCCTCGGCCACCTCTCCGGCCACTCTATCGGCATCACCATGCTCGAGCACCCCGCCATCGGAGCCAACCAGGACACCGTACTCAAGGAGAACATGGTCTGCTCCTTCCACCCGCAGGTTGTGGACGCCGACGGTAAGGTCTGCCTCTATACCCAGGACATGTTCCGCATCGGGAAAGATGGGGGCGAATGCCTCACCCCGGTTCCCTGGCGGTTCTACAACGGGACGGAAAAGCGGGAAGACTACTCCTAGCCGGAGAAGGCCCTAGGCTTCGGCAATCTGTTCGAGAAGATTCGTAGCGGGCGCAGGCTCTTTTCGGAAACCGATACCGGCGAGGCAACGTGCCGTAGCTGTCTCCTCTGCTCCGGCAGCGAGGAAAGCGGATAAGTCCTCCTCGTCATCAAGGTCCAGTTCGATTCGCGGGCAGCGGAGGACCCTGCAACCGGCCCCGCAGCGCCGGGCCTCAGCAAGGTGCTTTGCCAAACTTCCCGGACCAAAGTGCGAAGAAAACAGCGGCGGGGGTGTGCGCAGGATGGCGTTGGTCCCGGTTCCGTCACGGGAAGAAACCATCAACACGGAAGGCCCCTCCTCCCCCTTCACTATGGCAAACAACTTCTCAATGTCCTGCGGTTGCACCAGCGGAATATCAATCGGAAGCCGAAGCAACGAAGTAACGCCTCGTGCTTCGCAAACCCGCGAGCCGAAATCCACCGAGTCGCTCTCGGAAACCTGATGGGTTTCCTCAATGGTTTCCCATCCCAGCCGTTCCGCCAGCGCAAGCGCGGGGCGATAGTTGCTCAATAGAAAAACTCTGTCGAGGCCACGAACAGCCACCACAGCCTTCGAAACATCCTCCAGCATCGCTTCCGCCAGCGCCGTTCTTTGCTGCTGAGACAAACAGCCGGCCAGGCGCTGGTGGGCACGAATCAGGTCTTTTACGGGAATCAGCAGAGCATTCACGAGACACCGACCTCCGTTCGCCGGGCTTCCATCAACTGGACGCAAGAGAGCGCAAGGTTTTCCTTGTCCGCCAGTGTCTTCATGACGGTTTCACGCACCTCGACCTTCATTCCAAGATTTTCAATGGAAGGCCGCAGCCCCGCGTCCCGCGAATCAATCACCAGAGTGCCGGTAACGTCGCGGTAGAGCTTGGCCACTCCCACGGCCGAGACTTCGTGGCCAAGCTGGTGCAACATGCGGTCGGAAGGTCCCTTCAGCGACTTCCCCGCCACAATCGGGTTGACGGCCACCACACTCTCCCGCCGCGCCTGCAAGGCTTCCCGAATTCCCGGCACCGCCAGGATGGGCCCGATACTGATTAAGGGATTGCTGGGGCAAAAAATGATGCCCTCCGCCTCGGCCAGAGCCTCCAACACCCCTGGAGCGGGGATGGCTTCCCCGGCCCCTTCAAAGTCAATTCCCAAAACTGTTGGTTGTGCCCGCTGCCGCACCAGGTAATTCTGAAAATGAATCTTCCCAGCCTCGGTGGAAATCATCGTCCGCACCGGCTGGTCGCTCATGGGCAGAATCCTGGCCTGCACACCGAAGGTTTGCCGCAGGGTTTCGGTCACCTCGGTCAGCGTGAACCCGGCCCGCAACA
>CBDUYQ010000027.1:0-9288 GCA_965371475.1 uncultured bacterium | reverse complement strand
GCTGTAGTAGCTGCGCCCGCGCTGGGCGGTGTGGTATTCGGCTACGAGCTGGCGCGCCAGCTTTCCGTACGTTCGATTTTTGCCGAGCGCGACGGTGACGGCAGATTTGCACTGCGGCGCGGTTTCTCTATCGATATGGGTGAGAGGGTTCTGGTGGCTGAAGATGTCATCACTACCGGCGGTTCGACGCGGGAGACGATTGAGGTCGTCCGCTCGCTCGGGGGAGAGGTTGCCGGTGTGGCCGCGCTGGTGGACCGCAGCGGAGGGGCAGTCGATTTCGGGGTCCGGTTCGAAGCTCTTCTGACCGAGAAGGTCGAAACCTTTACGGAGGAGGTTTGTCCGCTGTGCAAAGACGGTATGCCGGTGGAGAAGCCTGGCAGCCGCCCCGTAGTAGAAGGTTAAAGCAGGTTTCCATGCGCAATCTCAAACTAACCCTGTCCTATGACGGAAGCGCCTTTAACGGATGGGCGGTGCAGCCCAATGTGCCTTCCGTGCAAGGGGCCCTGATTGAAACCGTCAGCCGCATCACGCAGGAGAAGGCCCGGGTGTACGGCGCCGGGCGAACTGACGCCGGTGTGCATGCGTTGGGGCAAGTAGCGCACTTCAAGACCCGCTCCACTATTCCGGTGGAGAATTTCCGGCGCGCTTTGAACGCGCTGCTGCCCGCGCAAATTCGAGTGCTGCGCGTCGAGGAGATGGGGCCGGAGTTCCACGCTCGCTGGAACGCCACCAGCAAAATCTACCGTTACCGCATCCTGCGCGCGCCGGTCTGCCCGCCGTTTCTCTACCGCCACGTTTATCACTACCCTTATCCGCTCGACGAAGACCTGATGGTGAAGGCGGCGCCGTACTTCGAGGGTGAGCACGACTTCTCCTCTTTCTGCCGTTGGGAAGAGGACGATACCCACGAGAGCCGCCAGCGGATGATTTTCTCCTCTTCGCTAACCAAGGATGAGGAATGCGGCGAGCTGGTCTATTCCGTGCATGGGCGATCCTTCCTGCGCTACATGGTGCGCAAGATTGTCGGCACCCTTTTGGCCGTCGGCAAGGGCAGGATTGCCCCGGAAGACATCCCCGGCATCTTCGAGGCCCGCGACCGCTCCCTGGCCGGCGCCACCGCGCCGCCGGAAGGGCTCTATATGGTGGAAGTGCAGTACCCGGAAGAGTGCCAGCCCATTGCCGTCCCTGCCGCTGCACAAACCGAAAAGGATTCTGTATAATCCTCGGCGAACCATCTTTTAGTCAGGAGTCGGAAGAATATGGCAGAGGCAGCACCAACCGAGAAGGCCGCCCCGGCGGCTGAAGAAGAATCTCGAGGGACAAAAATTAAGCAGCGCAGGCCCAAGCAGCGCGCCTGCGACGAGAAGAATCCCAAGGGCAAGCTGTGCATGGGGCACTTGAAGCGGTGGTTTGACTACCCCGCGGACATCGAAGAACAGTTCGGGGCGGGTGCGGAAATCTACCATTGCGAACGTTGCCAGACCATTTACATGCCGGATTCGAACGAGCTGCCGCGGTCCTACACGTTGCGCTACTAGCCTTTTCGGCAACTTCCGGCGGAAAGTCGCGGGGGAAAGATCAGGCTTGAGCGACAAACTGATTTTCGACTGGAACGTGCGGGGCGGGCCGGAACTCCCTCCCGGGCGGAAGTACATGCTCGACGACGAGAGCCTGCGAGACGGCCTGCAATCTCCTTCCGTGCAAGACCCCTCGATTGACGACAAGATTGAAATCCTCCACCTGATGGATCAGTTGGGAATCGACTCGGTCAACCTGGGGCTGCCGGGCGCGGGACCCCGCGCAGTGGAGGACGTGGAGCGGCTGGCGCGGGAGATCGTCGACAGCAAACTCAAGATTCGGCCCAACTGCGCCGCCCGCACCCATGAAAATGACATCCGCCCGATTGCGGAAATCTCTGAGCGGGTCGGCCTGCCCATCGAAGCTGCGACGTTTTTGGGTTCCAGCCCGATTCGACAGTACACCGAGGGTTGGACGGAAGATTTTCTCCTGAAGACCACGGAGAAGGCCGTTACCCTCACCCGTGAGTTGGGTCTGCCCTCGATGTACGTGACAGAAGACACTGTCCGGGCCAACCCGGAAACCGTGAAGAAGCTTTACAAGACTGCCATTGATTGCGGCGCCGAAGCTATCGTTCTCTGCGATACGGTCGGGCACGCCACACCCAAAGGCGCCGCCAATCTTGTGCGCTTTGTTATTGACGAGGTGGTGAAGCCCAGCGGGGCCAAAGTCCGCGTGGACTGGCACGGGCACCGCGACCGCGACCTGGCGGTGGCCAACAGTCTGGCGGCGTTTGCCGCCGGAGCAGACCAGGTGCATGGCTGCGCGCTGGCCCTGGGCGAACGCGTAGGGAATACTCCGATGGACCTGTTGTTGGTCAACCTGCGGCTGGCCGGTGTGCTGGACCGCGACCTCTCCATGCTGCCCGAATACTGCCGCAAGATTTCCGAGGCTATGCGGGTGCCAAT
The DNA here is from genome assembly GCA_965371475.1 of uncultured bacterium. GTDB lineage: Bacteria > Acidobacteriota > Terriglobia > Acidiferrales > 2-02-FULL-67-57 > CBDUYQ01. The sequence continues at coordinate 6,802 of CBDUYQ010000027.1, read as the reverse complement.
TCCCAACAATTATCCCGTGGTTGGGTCGGATGCGTTCCGCACCGCCACCGGCGTCCATGCCGCTGCCGTCATCAAAGCGTTCCGCAAGGATGATGTTACCCTGGCCAACTCAGTCTATTCCGGCGTTCCGTCGCACCTGTTCGGGCTGGAACAGGTGATTGAGGTTGGTCCGATGAGCGGCAAGTCGAACATCCTCTTCTGGCTGGAGAAGCGCGGCATCAAACCGGAAGAGGCGTTGGTGGACAAAATCTTCGCCGCTGCCAAGCAGTGCGATAAAGTAATGGGGGACGACGAAATCCTGGCGCTGTGCGGCAGCGCGGCGTCGAGCAGGTCCGGCTAGGAGACGGAGGCCGGCACGGGAGCATTGAGAACGGTTGTGGAGGATTTTTCAGCAGCGCGGGCGGGGTTGGGCCTGTTCGCAGCACTGTTTGCTATGAGTACATCTTTGCCGGCAACGCAGGAGAGTGTGGCGGCGGTGGCCGAACTCCCGGCCATCCAGGAGGCCGTGAAGGTCTTTTCCCGGGAAGCCAACTGGATAATGCAGCAACAGGTCCGTGTGACCACCATACCCGCGCCGCCTTTTCAGGAAGAGCAGAGGGCGTTTTACCTCGCCGAACAGTTCAAAGCGCTGGGCCTCGAAGACGTCAACATTGACGACACCGGTAATGTGCTGGGTACCTGGCCGGGCGCCGACCCGGAACGGGTGATACTTCTCTCCGCCCACATCGATACGGTTTTTCCACCGGGGACAAACGTCGAAGTCCGGCAGGAGGGCAAGCGCTGGTTTGGGCCCGGCATTGCCGATAACGCCACCGGCGTGGCCGCCCTGCTGGCGTTGATTCGCGCCATTGAGGAAGCCGGTTTGCGCACTCGCGCGGACATCCTGTTTGTGGGGAACGTCGGGGAAGAAGGAGAAGGAAACCTGCGCGGGATGCAGGCGCTTTTTGCCGACCCGGAGTTGCGGCAGCGGGTGCGGGCGGCAGTAATTGTGGACGGCTCTTCGGCCGAGCGTCTCACCACCAAAGCGCTCGGGAGCAAAAGGTTTGAAATCATCGTTACCGGCCCCGGCGGGCACAGTTGGGCCGACTATGGATTGCCGAACCCGATTCAGGCGCTGTCACGGATGGTCCATCGCCTTTCCGCTCTGGAACTCTCCGTCCGGCCCCGCACGATTCTCAACGTGGGTGAGATTGACGGCGGGACTTCCGTGAACTCCATTCCGGCCAGGGCGGTTATGAAAATTGATATCCGTTCGGAAGCGGAAGAGGAAATTGACCGGCTGGAAGAGGCTCTGCGAAAGGCCGTCCACGAAGCGATGGCGGAAGAGAACGCCTGGGCTCGCAAAAAGAGTTCCCCCTTGCAGGTAGAGATTGTGATGATTGGCCGCCGACCCGCCGGGGAGATTGCTTCCTCTGCGCGCGTGGTCAAGGTCTTCCGTTCGGTAGATGACCACCTTGGAATCCAGACGCTGGTGCAGCGCTCCTCGACCGATGCCAACATCCCCATTTCTCTGGGGGTGGAAGCGGTGGCGGTGGGCGGCGGTGGCCGCAGCGCCGCTTCGCATTCCCTGCAGGAGTGGTTCGACCCGGAAGGCCGCGAACTGGCGTTGAAACGTATCCTGCTGGCGGTGGCCTTGCTCGCCGGCATTGAAACAGGAGAAGAAGAATGAAACGTCTTGTTTTCGGCCTGCTTTTTCTCCTTCTTGTTATTGTAAATCCATCGCTCTCCCAGGAGTCCAAGGCTGACCTGGTGTTGCTTAACGGCAACGTTTATACCGGTGACTTAACGGTTGGGCGGGTGGAAGCTATTGCCGTTGCTGATGGCAAGATTGCCGCTGCGGGCAGCTCAGAAGATATTCGAAGCCGGATTGGGCCGGAGACAAGGGTCATTGACCTAGAGGGCAAGTTTGTCATGCCGGGTTTCAATGACGCGCACGTGCATATTTGGCTGGCCGCTCAGCAGCTAATGAACGTCGACGCCGAAGGTACGGCCTCGATAGCGGAGTTCCAGCAAAGGATTCGTGATCACATTCAGACCCGTGAGTCCGGCAGATGGGTGCTGGGGGGCGGCTGGGACCAATCCCTGTGGAAAGAGAACCGCATGCCCACCCGGGCAGACCTTGACGCGGTCTCCACGGATTTTCTGATTGCGTTGAGCCGGGTCGACGGACACTCCATCATCGTAAATACTCCCGTCCTTGAAAAGGCAGGTATTACCCGCGACACCAAAGACCCTGAGGGCGGCCAAATCGTCCGGGATGAGCAGGGCGAACCCACCGGTTGGATTAAGGACCGGGCCGTGGGTCTGGTGATGGGACTGGTACCGGAAGAAACCCGGGAGCAGCGGAAGCAGGGGATGCTGAAAGTTCTTGCGTTGGCCCGGCGGCTGGGGGTGACTTCTATTCAGGACGACTCCATCCGGTTCGACAATATAGAAAGCTTTCGGGCGTTAAAAGAGTTGCAAGCGGAAGGGAAGCTTACGGCCCGCATCAACGTCATGTTGCCGTTTGAATATCCCCTGGACGACCTGATTCAGCTGCGCGATGAAATTGGAACGGACGACCCCTGGCTGCACACCGGGCTCCTCAAGACCGAAACTGACGGGAGCGGCGGCTCACTCTCGGCGGCCATGTATGAGCCCTTTGCCAATGCTCCCGGCAACCGTGGGTATATGAAGATTGAGCCTGGCAAGCTGGAGGAGATGATTCTCGATCGCGATGCCGCGGGGTTCCAAATTGCTCTGCATGCCATCGGCGACCGTGCCAACCGGATCGTGCTGGACGGGTTCGAGAAGGCCCGAAAGGTCAACGGAAGGACTAACACGCGCCACCGCATTGAGCACGTGCAGTACATACAGGATGTTGACCTCAAGCGGTTTCAGGAACTCGGCATAATCGCTTCGATGCAGCCCGTCCACCTGCTGGCGGAGATTCGCTGGACGAAAACTCTTTTGGGATCCGAAAGAGAGTACCAGGCCTATCGTGTTCGCTCACTTCTCGACGCCGGAGCGCGGGTAACACTGGGAACGGATTTCCCTGTGGAACGGTTGGAGCCGTTGCGCGGGTTGTATGCTGCCGTTGCGAGGGAATTTGAAGCCGGGGGCCCGGAAGGCGGGTACCAACCGCAGGAAAAGATTAGTATTGAAGAGGCGATACGGGCCTATACGTCTGGCTCTGCCTATGCTGAATTTCAAGAGCAGCATAAAGGGACCCTTGCACCTGGTATGCTTGCTGATTTTATAGTTCTTTCAAATGACCTGATGCAGATTTCCCCGTCCGAGATCCTCACAACGCAAGTTCTCATGACCGTGGTGAACGGCGGGATCGTGTACGAGAAATAGCTGGAACCCTGGAGGAAGAATGAGACGAATCCTGTTGACCGTTTTTTTGCTTGCTGGTGTGGTTGTGATGTTTGCCGCACAACTGCCCAATGCTGACACCGTGCTATTAAACGGGAATATCTACACGGGAGATGAAAAGATTAGCCGGGTGGAAGCCGTGGCCATTGTGGACGGCAAAATAGCGGCGGTTGGTTCCACGGAAGAAATCAAACGTTGGGTCGGGCGCGGCACAAAGGAGATCGACCTGGCAGGACGGTTCGTGATGCCCGGCTTCAACGACGGGCACGTCCACTTTGCCAACGGCGGGCGCTCCTTGTTAAGTGTGAATGTGGGAGGGACCCGTTCCCTGGCTGAATTTGAACAGCGCATACGCGGCCGGTTGGACGACTTCCCGCCTGGAGAATGGGTCACCGGGCGCGGTTGGGACCACTCACTCTGGCAGGAAAACCGTGTCCCGACGCGCGCCGACCTGGATTCGATCTCGACCAAGCACCCAATGATTTTCACGCGGGTGGACGGACACTCCGCTGTGGCGAACTCACTGGCGCTGGAGATGGCCGGCATCACAGGGGAAACAGAGGCGCCGCAGGGTGGGGCAATAGTACTGGACGGCGACGGCGTGCCCACCGGCTGGCTCAAGGAGACTGCTCAAGGCCTGGTGTTTCGCCTGGTTCCGAAGGTAACGCACGAACAGCGCAAACAGGGTTTGTTGCTGGCGCTGGAAGACGCCGCCCGCAATGGCATTACCTCGATCCATGACAACTCCGGCTGGGAAGATTTTCTGGTTCTGCAGGAGTTGAAAGAGGAAGGGAAGCTTACTTTGCGTGTGACCGAATGGCTTCCGTTTGGCGCGCCGTTAGACGAGCTAAAACGGATGCGCAGGGAAGGCGGGACGACCGACCCGTGGCTTAAGACCGGCGCTCTCAAGGGTGTGACCGACGGCAGTGGCGGCTCACTTTCGGCGGCGATGCTGGAGCCATTCGCCAACGCGCCCGGCAACCGCGGGCTGCTCCGTCAGGACCCGGAAACCTGGAAGAAAATGGCGGTGGGGCGCGATTTTGAGAGTTTCCAGATTGCCTTACACGCCATCGGAGATCGCGCCAACCGGGTGGCGCTGGATGCTTTCGAGGCGGCTCGCAAAATCAACAAGCGCAAGGATGCCCGCCACCGCATTGAGCATTCGCAGTTCGTCCACCGCGACGACATGCCGCGATTCAAGGAGCTGGAGGTTATTGCTTCCGCGCAGCCCTGCCACCTGCTTTCCGATCTGCGCTGGGCCCCGGCCATCCTCGGTCCCGAGAGAGAGTACGAAGCCTACGCCTGGAACACCCTGCAGAAACTTGGCGTGATGCTCGCTTTTGGCACTGACTATCCCGTCGAGCCCCTGAACCCCTTTCGTGGACTGTTTGCCGCGGTGGCGCGCGAGTTTGAAGACGGCAGCGGGCCCGAGGGCGGCTGGCGACCGGAGGAAAAAATCAGCATCGAAGAGGCCATCCGGGCTTACACCCTGGGTTCTGCCTACGCCGAGTTTGAAGAGCGGCGCAAAGGCACCCTTTCTCCCGGCAAGTTCGCCGACTTGATCGTTCTGTCGCAGGATATTACCGCTGTTCCCGCCTCCGACATCCTGAAGACCGAAGTGCTCCTGACCATGGTTGGCGGCAAGGTTGTCTTTACAAAGGAGAAGGAGTAGGCGGGGAAGCTACCAGGGTATTTTTTCCCGGACAAAACCCTCCAAGCTTCCGGTTCCCGCTAACCCCGGCGTGTAAAACTGCGTCTAACCTTACTGAAGGCGGCGGTGTAGTTGTATTCCCGCTGGTGCTATAATGGAGTTTCCAGGAATCTGGCAGGAGGAGTATTCATGAGCAGGTGGACGATGCGTCGTTGGATGAATGAGCGCAAATGGGAAGCCCGGCTGGCACTGGCATTGGCGCTGGCAGTGGGTATGCTGCTGGGCACGCTCATTTCCGGGAATGTGAAGGCTTCGCTGGATACGGCCCCCCGGGCCGGCAGAGCGCTTTCTGTTCCCTCACCGGTGGAGCTTTCCACCACGTTCGCGGAAGTTGCCAAGATGGTCGAACCGGCTGTAGTCAACATCAACACTGAGTCAATCGTGAAGAACCCGCGCCGCCGGCGCCGGTTTTCTTTGCCGGGTCCGTTCGAGGATTTCTTCGACCAGTTCGAACAGCAGCAGCCGGAACGGAGCCAGAGCCTGGGATCGGGAGTTATCCTGGACGCGGACGGTTATATTCTGACCAACCACCACGTCATTGAAGGCGCCGACAGGATTCAGGTGCGCCTGGCCGGAGAGACCGAGGAGTACGACGCCGAAGTTGTCGGCTACGATGAGGACACCGACCTGGGCGTCATCAAGATTGATGTGGGCAAGAAGCTTCCCTTTGCCAAGCTGGGGAATTCCGAAGCCGCGCAGGTGGGTGATTGGGTGCTGGCCATCGGCAGTCCTTTTGGTTTGAGCGCCACTGTGACCGCGGGGATTATCAGCTACAAGGGCCGCTCCGGGCAGGTGATGTTCGACCCGTTGGGCCAGTTCAAGCATTACTTGCAGACCGACGCTGCCATCAACCGGGGTAACTCCGGCGGGCCGCTGGTGAATATGGCCGGCGAGGTCGTCGGCATCAACACGGCGATTATGTCCCGGCAGGGTGTAAGCGCGGGTGTGGGGTTTGCCATGCCGTCGAACACCGCGGTGGATGTTTACAACCAGATTTTGCAGCATGGGCGGGTCATCCGCGGGTCCATCGGCATCTCGTTTAACAGCAATGACAGTGATAACCCCGCCATCATGCGCGTTTACGGCGCCGAGCACGGCGTGATGGTGCAGTCGATTAATCCCAGCGGGCCGGCGGACAAGGCTGGCCTGGAACGGGGCGATATCATCACCCACGTGGATGAAACGCCTATACACTCCGGCGACGACCTCATCAACAAAGTCACCACTACTCCCGTAGGGGAGGACGTGCGAATCCTGTACTTGCGGGACGGGAAAAAGAGAGAGACCAACGCCACGGTGGAGGATTTCCGCAAAGTCCATTCTGAGCGTTATGCTTCCTCCGAGACAGCCGAAAGTATTGAGACAGCAGACGCCAAGCTGGGGGTTTCCCTCCATGACCTCAACGCCCGCGACATTCGCCGCCTGCAGTTGGAAGAGGACAACGTCGGTCCGTTTGTGCAGAGCGTGGAGCCCGGCAGCTTCGCGGATGACATCGGCGTGGTTCGCGGCGACATCATTCTGGAAGTGAACCGTGATCGCGTCCAGTCGGTCCGGGAGTTCCAGGCAGTGCAACAGGGGTTGGGACCCGGCAGCGATGTCGTATTCCTGGTGCTGCGTCCCTTTGGGCCCGGCAATTTTACTCCGCTCTACCTCGGCGGAACCTTGCCGAAATAGCGAATGGCCGGGAGGGCCTCTTTTGTTTGTGCCATTGAAACGGACTGTGAAACGGACTGT
>CBDUYQ010000026.1:0-9445 GCA_965371475.1 uncultured bacterium | reverse complement strand
ATGGGCAGGGTGTAGAGGTCGCCGAGCAGTTCGAAGACGATGGTCTTGCCGTCGGGGGAGACGTCGAGCGAGAGCCAGGTGGCTTCGTCGGTGGTGAACTCAATCTTGCGGGTGGGTTCGAGCGGAAGGTCTTTCTTCTTTTTCTTTTCTTTCTTTTCTTCTTTCTTGTCTTCCGCTTTTGCGTCATCCTGCGCCCAGGGGGTAATTGTTACGCTTGTGATTAGCAGGCAGACCAGCAGCAATACCCAGCCGGACTTCGCACGAGTGATAGTCATTTGTCCTCCACGACAAAGTTGTAGAATAGAAAAAAACCTTTAGGCTACAATTTGTTAGACGCCAAGTCTTAATGAAAAGTTAGAAGATACCACGAGCAGCACGTATAGTCTAAAGCAATGAAAACAAAAAAGTTATAATACCCCACAGGTGTTCCGATTACTATTTTCGGGCGACGGCTTGCAGTGCTGTGATGGCCGCAACGGTAACGATATCCTCTGTTTTGCAGCCGCGCGAGAGGTCGTTGGCGGGCTTGGCCAGACCTTGCAGTATCGGGCCCAGGGCGGCGCCGCCGGTGAGGCGTTCCGTAAGTTTGTAGCCGATGTTCCCGGCGTCGAGGTTGGGAAAGATAAGCGTGTTGGCACGGCCCGCCACTTGGCTGCCGCGCGCCTTGGAGGCGCCAACGTGAGGAATCAAGGCGGCGTCCACCTGCAATTCTCCATCAATCAGCAAATCAGGGTCGCGGGACCGGGCTACTTTCAGCGCTTCGCAGACTTTCTCTACCAGCGGGTGCTGGGCGCTGCCCTTAGTGGAAAAGGAAAGCAAGGCGACGCGTGGCTCGGCTTCCAGGAAGTTCCGGGTGTTTTGAGCGGTCTGCAACGCAATTTCCGCCAGTTGTTGCGAGTCGGGGTCAGGTACCACGCCGCAGTCGGCAAAAAGCATCGCACCTTTCTCACCGAAGACTAGATCAGATCCGACGTTCGGCACCACCATCAGAAAGAAGCTGGAAAGGATGCTCCACTCTGGCGCCAGCCCGATGCAATGGAGCGCGGCCCGGACCGTGTCTGCCGTGGTGTGGGCTGCACCCGCTACCGAGCCGTCGGCGTCCCCGGCGGCAACCATCAGGTCGGCAAAGTAGAGTGGTTGCAGAGCCGTTTTGCGGGCATCGTCTTCCGTGATCCCTTTGCTTTTGCGGCGGTCGTAGTAAAGCCGGACATAGTTGTCGAGGTTGTGGCAACCGGCCGGTTCGATTACCTCCACACCTTTTAAGGAGTGGCCGGTGGCCGCGGCGGTAGCTTCCAGCGCCGAAGGCTTCCCCAGCAGGATGACCTTGGCAAAACCTTCCTGGGCAATCTGCGCGGCGGCCTGCACCACGCGTTCGTCTTCGCCTTCGGGCAGGACGATACACTGCGGGCGGGCGCGAGCACGGTTTTTAAGTTCCCGTAAAAGATCCATTGAGTTTAAACCTATTGTTGATGGGAGCGGCGGCCCCGCTGGATTTCAATGCCGAGCCGCTTGATTTTCTGGTTGAGCGTTGACAGGGGGAGCCGAAGAAGCTTGGCGGCTTTGGTCTGTGACCCGTTCGATTCGTGAAGAGTGTCCAGGATGATGCGCCGTTCGTAGTCGCTGACCAAATCATCGAGCGACCGTTCCCGGGTGGCGTTCTGGTTGAGCAGGTGCGGGCGGGCAATTTCGTCCGGCAGCACATCCTGCTGCATGGTCTCGCCGAGGGAGAGCACCACGGCGCGCTCGACGGTGTTTTCCAGTTCCCGCACGTTGCCGGGCCAGCGGTAGGCCAGCAGCGCCTGGGTGGCGTCGGGGGCGAACTCCCGCACGGGCTTATTATTCTGGCCGCAAAACTTTTCGATGAAATGTTCGATCAGCAAGGGTATGTCCTCCCACCGTTCCCGCAACGAGGGGAGGCGCAGGCCGATGACATTGAGGCGGTAGAAAAGGTCTTCGCGGAAGCGTCCTGCTTCCACCATCTGGGCCAGATCCACGTTGGTGGCCGCCAGCACACGGACATCGACCTTGACGGAGTCGGTGCCGCCCAGCCGCATGAACTCGCCTTCCTGGAGTACGCGCAGGAGCTTGGCCTGGGTGGCCGGCCCCACGGTTCCGATTTCGTCAAAGAAGATGGTGCCCTGGTGGGCGACCTCGAACAGCCCCTTTTTGGAGGCCACCGCGCTGGTGAAAGCGCCCTTGACGTGGCCGAAAAGAATGGATTCGAGCAGGTCGTCGGGCATAGAGCCGGAGTTGACCGGCACAAAGCTGAAGGCGGCACGCGGGCTGAGGTTGTGGATGGTGTGGGCGATCATCTCCTTGCCGGTGCCGCTCTCGCCGCTGATAAGAATGGTGGCGCGCGTGGGCGCCACCTGCTCGACCAGGTCGAAGACCTTCTGTATGGGCTCGCTCTTGCCGACCAGGCTCTGCAGGTTGTAGCGGGCCTTAAGGGCTTTGCGAAGCCGCGTGTTTTCTTCTTTCAATTTGCGCTGTTCGAGCGCACGGGCGATTTGCGCCAGAAGCTCATCGGCGTCCCAGGGCTTGGGGATGTAGTCCTGGGCGCCGTTCTTGAAAGCGGCGCGGGCAATATCAATGTCCTTGAGCGCGGTCAGCATGATGACGGGCAGGGTGGTGTTGGCGCGGCGGAACTCCTGTAGCACGGCCAGGCCGCTGCGCCCCGGGAGTTTTACGTCGAGCAACACCAGGTCGCAGTCGCCCTGCTGCATGGCTTTGAGTCCAGTGTCGGCGTCGACGGCGAAGTGAACGCCGAAACCGTTGGTGGTGAGCAGCGCCTCCAGGGTTTCCCGGACGGCCCCTTCATCGTCCACGACCAGGATGCGGCCACGGGTGGCTGTAGCTTCAGCTTCCATCGTGCTAGGCATTGGTGGTCTCCCGCTTGGCCGTCACCGTCGCCTGCACGGGAAACTCCAGCATGAAGGTGGTGCCCCGGCCCGGCGCGGAGTTGGCCTGAATGGTTCCGTGGTGTTCTTTGATAATCCCGTACGTGACTGCCAGCCCCAGTCCGGTGCCCTGTCCGGTGATTTTTGTGGTGAAGAAGGGGTCGAATATTTTGTCGAGGTCATCCTGCGGGATGCCGGAGCCGGTATCGGCGATTTCCACCAGCACCCGCTGCCCGTTGGCGCGGCTGCGGAGGGTGATGGAGCCGCCCTGGGGCATGGCGTCACGCGCATTGAGCACCAGGTTCAAAAAGACCTGTTGCAGCTTGCCGTAGTCGCCGTAAATCGGCGGGAGATCGCCGGCCAGATCCTCCACTACTTTAATCCCCTGGCCGTTCAACTGGTGTTCCAGCAGGCTCAAGGTTTCTTTGAGGGCATGGTTGAGGTCCACGTTATCGAACTCCCCCGTCCCGGTGCGGGAGAAGTTCAGCAAGCCGGAAACAATCTCCGAGGCGCGGAAGGTCTGCTGGACAATTTTTTCCACCAGCCCGGAGCGTTTGTCTTCTGTGCCGAACTGCTTGGCCAGCATCTGGGCGTAGTTGGAGATGACCGCCAGCGGTGTGTTGACTTCGTGCGCCACCCCGGCGGCCAGCAGGCCGAGCGAGGTCAATTTTTCCGTTTGCAACACCTGTTGTTCGAGTTGCACGCGTTCGGTGATGTCGTCAAAGACAAGCAAGCGGCCAATGGGGGCGTCGTCTTTGCTGATCAGGGGCGCAAAGGAAATATTGGTCAGAGCGGGCGGTTTGCCGGGCCGGGGGATTTCAAACTTGTAAATGGAGCTGGTCGGCACGGGGTCGCGGCGGGCGGCAATGGCGGCGACAAAATCGGAGGGGAAAATGCTCCCTAGAGGCTGGTTCAAGGCGCGCGCCCGGGAGATGCCGGTGAGGCGTTCCATGGAGCTGTTCCAGGACTCAATCCGGTCTTCCGTGGAAAGGGCCACCAGGCCGACGCTGCTCGATTCCAGAATGTTTTCGCTGAAGTCTTTTAGCCGGGCGACCTGTTCGGCTTTGTTTTCCAGGTCGCGGTAGAGGCGGGCGTTTTCCAGCGCAACCGACAGGTAGTTGGCCAGCGTCTGGACCAGTTCGATGTCCTCGCTGTTAAGAAAATTTCCTTCCTGGGTTTTGCTCAGGCCCAGAAAGCCAATCGCGCGGTTCTGTACGCGGCAGGGGATGAAGTAGTGCAGCCCCAGGGTTTCGATCTTCGCCCGGTCCAGCTCGGACAGGCCGTTCAGGGTCTGTCCTGTGTCAAGAAATGCATATCCTGTCCCGGCGGCTTTTGCTACCGCGGAAAAATTTATTTGGACCTCAACCGGAAAGGCGCCCAACCCGCGCGCCAAGCGAAAGGACTCTCCCCCTTCATCTTCTGCGAGGAAGATAGCCATCCGGTGGGCCGGCAGGGTGGCGCTCAGGCGGTCGAGCAATTGTCCCAGCAGCCGGTCGAGGTCGATCTCGCTGGCCAACTCGCGCGCGAACTCTTCGAGTGTTTGCCGGTAGTCGAAGCGCTCGCGGTAGAAGAGCCGTTCGAGTTGCATTTCGGTCCAGTCTTTGAGCGGCGGGAACAAAACAGCGGCAATGATGATGGCAATGACTACACCGCCGGTGCCGAAACTCAGATTGGTGTGGAACAGTTCCGCTACCGTGACGGCCACGCCGAAATACAGGGCGGCCACGACCGCCGTGGCCAGGGTGTAGGCCACGCCGCGGCGGAAGATGAGGTCCACGTCCATCAGGCGGTAGCGGATGATGGCGTACCCGAAGGTGAGCGGGATGAAGACCAGCGAGAGCGTGGAAAGTTTCATCCAGTCGCTGGGGGGCTCGTCCATGAACAGCGGCATGACATAGAAAGCGGTAAAAGGCAGGATGGCCAGCCAGGTGCCCCGCGTCACCCATTTCAACTGTTGTACCAGGGTGGGTTCGCGCGTGGTCCGGTAGGTGTACTCGAACACACAGGCCGCCAGCAAAAATAACAGGGCAACATGAGCCAGTTCAATCCGGTCGATATTTTCGAGCACTTCCAATGAGGGAGAAACAAACCCCGCGCCCACTGCCAGCACATGGTAGGTCAGCAATCCGGCAACGGAAACATAGAGGGCCGCGAAGGTCCAGGGGCGTTTTCGGAACCAGGGCTTGGGTTCCGGAAAGGCCAACGCAAAATGGAGGAACAGCGCCGGCTGGAGCAGCAGCGCCACCGCGTCAATCCAGTAGATGGCCCAGTCGAAGGTGTTGAGCCGGCCGGTGTAGCTGAAGCTGTAAACGATAAAGCTGGTCAAGCAGAAAACATAAAAGTGCAGTGCATGGGGCGCCGACCAGCGCTTGAACAGCACAAACAGTCCGATGCCAAGATAGAGGATGGCAACGAACTCCAGAAAACCCCGCAGGGAAAACGGGTCGATTTCCCGGATAGGCACTACGGTCACCTGGACGGTTTGAACCGACGAGGCTACGTCCGGGCGCTGCAATTCATAGTGGAGTTCCGTTCCCGGCTCGACGCGAAAGAGGAGTTTGGTGACGTCCGTCCGGCTTTGCACCGGGACGCCGTTGATGCTCAGAAGAATGTCCCCGGCCCGGATGCCCGCGCGGTTGGCCGGGCTGCCGAACATGATCAGGCTGGCCAGCACGCCGTCGGGGGTAACGTCCCATTGGACCCCGTCCCAGACGCGCAGGTAGCGGACTCGCTGAGAAAAGTTCAGCGCCGCCAGCCCTACCATGGTGAGTGTGACCAGCAGCAACACCACAGCCAGTGCACGCAAGTAGCGTTCACGCTGCCGGGAACTACGGGGCTGAGTCGAGGGTTCCATTATGAATTCCCTAATGCCTCAATCCTTCCTCCGGGGAAGAAAAAAAGGGGCGTCATGCGCCTTCCATAGATTCTATCCCAAATCCTGAAGAAGGGGCTATGAAAATGTGAAGGGCAGGAAAAAGACCTAAAATCGGTAGGTCACACCGCCTTGGATGCTTTTGTCCAAGGGTAACAGACGGATCGGCGTTCCATCAGGGAGCATAACAGTGGAACCACCTTCGCCCAAGAGGTTGCGGGCATGGGCCAGGATCGTGAAGCCGGGCGGGAGGAACAAAACCGCCGGGAGAGGCTGCCGGATTTCCACCGCCAGATAGGGTTCCATCTGGGTTTCCGGGGCGCCGGCATCGTCCAGCCGGGTCAGCAGGCGTTCGGAAACCCAGCGATAGTCCACTCTCAGGCGGGTGTGCGCCCGCGGGATGTGGGTCTTCACACGGGCACCGATTCCCTGTGCGGCGCGAGTTCTCAAAATTTCCGAAAAGGTTCGTCCGGCTGAGAGCTGGCCGCCATCAAACGCCAATCCGGAACCATACAGATAAGAGACCACCGTTTCCCAGTCATCTGTCCAATGAGTAGCGTAGGCAAGCCTGAAACCCTGGGAAGAAAAGTCGCGGCCGCGGAACAGCAAATTATCACCGGAAAAGCTGGCCAGGAATTCTCCTGCAATAGAATTGAACCCATCTTTCCGGGGCAGGTCAGCGAACAAGGCGGGATTGGTTGTGTTCTCCCGATAGACGGTTGCTATCAAGCGGGACCTGGTTCCCAAGCGGCGTTCCACACCCAGTTCCTGATGCGATATTTTTTCCATTCCGAGATGACCATTCCGGCGAGTGACCAGTGGGATTCTTTGCTCGTCAGAGAAAGCATTGTCGGGAAGGAGGGACTCGGGAGCAGTGGCTTCTGACCGCAGGGCAAAAAAGACCACCGTGGAATTTCCCAGGGAGCGGCGGACTTCCAGAACCGGGAGGAGGGCGGCGGTATTGTCGTCCAGGGACACTCTCACGTAATCCAGCCGGTAGCGCACTTCGACCTTGCCTGGAAGCGCAAGTTCCTGGACAGTCCCGGCTCTGATTGCGCGTGCCTGGCGTATACCACCGATTGCCCGCAGGGCATGGTCAGGAGAAAACAACTGTTGCCCCACACTGAGAGTGAAGGAAGAGGAGGAAAGCATACCGGTGGTCTGCCAGCGGGTGGAAACAAAACCTCCGTGGGTGTCTGCCGAGGAGGTTTGAGTAAGGATAGCCCCGGCCGAAAAACCGGTGGTGGGGTTGTGGTAACTCAAACGTGCTGTGCCCGTGTCTGCCAGCAGTCCGGTGGCCGGGCCGGCAGAGGGGCCGATTTCCACCACAGTGTCTTCCGCCGGGTTCGTGGGCGGGGTCTGCCCGCCCGGGAAAAACCGGAGAACGGAGCGCTTGGTCGTGCCACTTGTGCGGAGCACCCAACTCCAGTCTTCGGCAGCAATTTTCCTGGGGTCGCGGGCTTGTTGTTTTGATTCCGGCTTCAGTTTCAGGTCGAGCCAGCGCTCTTCCCCGGCCGCCAGGCGCAGGCCCTCTTCCACCGTAGACACATAAGTGGCCCGGCTGACCCGGACGGCGTAGAGCCCGGGGGGAAGTGATTTCAACTCAAAGCGGCCGTCCTTGCCTGTTTGCAGGTTGCGCAGGGTTATGCCGCTGTCCGTCCGGCCCACGAGCCAGACTTTAGCGTCCGCCACTGGCAGGCCAGCCGTGTTCCGTACCCGGCCCCGCAATTGGCCCTCGGATTCCGGGTTGGCCGCCAAGCCCGGGAGGCAGAAAACAAGCAGCGCCGCCGGGAGAACCAGCAGCCGGAATTGGTAAAATACTCTGCGCATACCCGTACCTACTGTTTCTGTTTGCGAATGCGGAAGCGGGCCGTGGGTTCGATGGTCTGTTCGCTGATGTGGTCGGTGATTTTGATGTTGAGCGTGTACTCGCCCGGCTTGAACGTGTCCAGCGGCAGGAGCTTTTCCAGGGTGATCTGCTGTCCGGCGCGCTCCAGATCGCTAGTGGTTTCGCTGTGCTGGAAAACCGTCGTGCCGTCGTTGACGATGGAGTAGTGGATGGTTGCGTTGGGCTTGTGGGATGTCTCATCCACGGCCAGGTTGTACACCTGCAGATAAATTCCCATCCGGTCGGCGGGGGAGAGGTCTTTCGAGATGACCGGGCGCACCTTGGTTTCGCCCAGCACAAACTGGCCGGTGCCCACAGTCTTGGTGGGGACGCGCTCGAGCAGGTCGGCGACAATCAGGCTGCTGTGCGCCAGTTGCTGTTCTTCAAAGCGCGGGACGGCCAGCCGCGTTTCCAGGGTTCCGATGTTCCCACTGTTGAGGTCTTTGAGCACGACGTTCAGCTTGTAGAGGCCGGGGCGCAGGGGGATAGCCTTCTGATAAACCGCCGGCTGTTTGACGGCGGTGGCAAACAGGGACGGCGTGATGCTCAGGCTGATAACGTCCTCAAAGGTCTGAACAATCCGCCCGGTGAGCGTGGTGATGCGCCCGAAGACGTTCACCGTGGCGATGTGAATGCCGTCGTCCATGACAAAGGTCATGTCTTTCTTTTGAATCCCGATGGTCACCGGCACCAGGATGGATGAGTCGGTGATGCGGATATAATCAGTCCTGATATCAAAGGGCAGCAGGTTGAAACTGATGCGCGTCCGCACCAACTCTTCCAGGTCCTTGAACTTCACCGGCGGCGCCTTTTGGACGGCCGTGAACAGGCGCAGCCGCTCGAACTGGCTCATGCGGGCGGTCTGAGCGCCGCCTCCTGGCAACCGGGTGCCGTCGCTGCGTGAGAAGCGATCCAGTTTGCTGCACGTTCCGATCTGTTCGCATTGACTCAAGCCCGCGCCGGGTATCATGGTCAGGGCGTCTTTTTCGGAGGGGTCCATGGTCAGCCGGAATTCGCCGCTGCCGGTGATGTCCACGAATTCCAGGATTATGTCTGTCCCAACGCCCTCAATATAACGGTAACGCCAGCGTTCAAAAGGATAGACCGAGGTGGAGCCGCCGCCCTCTTCCGGGGTGCGGCTGTACATCCCCCCACTGGCATAGGATTCGATTTCCGCCGGCTCGCCGTGCATGATGTAGATGCGGCCGCGGTCGGACTTCCAGCCGGGAATGCCGGAGGCAAAGCGCTCGTTGGAGTAGGCGATGCGGCGGTAGTGCTCTTCTTTGTACTCGTTCTCGAAGGTGTCGGGGGTGGGGTCGCGCCGCAGCCAGAACTGCTCGACGAACTGCTCGCGCTCCTCGTCCGTGTTGAGGTGCTTGAAGGCCTCCCGCTCCTCCGGCATGAGGATGAAGGCGGCGTCCTCTTCCAGCCATTTCTTGAAGTGGGCTTCCATCTCCTTGCGGAGCCGCTCTGCCCGCCGCCGCCGCTCTTTGTCGCTCAGTTCGCGCCGGGGCAGGCCCTCGCGCAGGGAGCGCGGCTTCTTTTTGTCCTGTGCTTCTTGTGCTTTCTGGTTTTCCGGGGTGCCTTGCTGGTTCAGGGGATGGGCGGCCAACAAGAGGGCTGGGGCGGTAAGCGCAAAGGCGGTGAATATTGCGATGAGTGCGGTAAGTCGAAAACGCCACATGATAATGCTCTCTACCCCCTTACAGGCTATCTTGGAATCTTAGTCCCATTCGGAGAATCCGGTCAAGTGGTTGGATGCAAAAAGGTTGTTCTGCGTTGGCGGTC
>CBDUYQ010000025.1:0-9522 GCA_965371475.1 uncultured bacterium | reverse complement strand
CTCAGCCACCGCCACCTCTGGCTGCGCTCGGCCAAACAGGTGGCGCTGCTGCGGCTGCGGCACGAGGTGGTGCGCGCCATCCACGACTTCTTTAACGACAACGGCTTTATCCTGACCGAATCCCCCATCATCACCCCGGCGGCCTGCGAGGGGACCTCGACGCTGTTCGAGCTCGACTACTTCGACCTCGGCAAGGCCTACCTGACCCAGAGCGGGCAGCTTTATGTGGAAGCCACCGCCGCTGCGCTCGGCAAGGTCTATACCTTCGGGCCGACCTTCCGGGCGGAAAAGTCCAAGACCCGCCGCCACCTGACCGAGTTCTGGATGGTGGAGCCGGAAATGGCCTACGCCACGCTCGACGACCTGATGGTGCTGAGCGAGAACCTGGTGTCGTACATCGTCCAGCGCGCGCTGGAAAACCGGCAGCGCGAACTGGAGGTCCTCGAGCGCAACACTGCCAAGCTGGAGAAAATTACAGCGCCTTTCCCGCGCCTGCCATACGACGACGCCATCAAACTCATCAATGAAAAGGGCAGCAAGACTCCCTGGGGCGAAGACCTTGGCGGCGCCGATGAAACGCTTATCTCCGAGGAGCACGACCGGCCCGTCATCGTCCACCGCTACCCCACCAAGGCGAAGGCGTTCTACATGGAGCCCGACCCGGAGCGGCCGGAACTCGCGCTCTGCATGGACATGCTCGCCCCGGAGGGCTACGGCGAGATCATCGGCGGCAGCCAGCGCATCGCCGACCACGACCTGCTGCTCCAGCGCCTCCGCGAACACGAGCTGCCGGAAGAAGAGTTCCAGTGGTACCTCGACCTGCGCAAGTTCGGCAGCGTTCCCCACGGCGGCTTCGGGCTGGGGGTGGAGCGCACGGTGGCCTGGATTGCCGGCATCAAACACATCCGCGAGACCATTCCGTTCCCCCGAATGATCTATCGCGTTTATCCCTGAGGCAACTGCGGTGCCGGCTGGGCGCACCCAAGCTGAGTAGAGAGAGGTTTTTAGAATTCATGAAACAACTTCGCCAGTCAGGAATTCTGGCAGCGCTCCTCGCCCTTACCCTCACGCAGGTATCGGCCGCGCAACAACCTGCCTCCCTTCCCCCGATACAAGAAATTGCCGTGCCCGGCGCCACCCTTATCAGCTACCAGCTCCCGCGCAGCACCGACATAGACATGCAGGGCACCGAACGCGCGCCCGATGCCATCGCCTTCCTCCGGGTACGAGGCCGCAAGAGCCACTTCCGGATTACCATCAGCCGCCGGGGAATTCACAACCTCCCCCTGCCCTCCGGGTACGGGCAAGAGTTCTATACCTACGTCCTGTGGGCGGTTTCCCCGAACGGAGCGGCAGACAATCTGGGAGAGATTGTTTTCAACGACGGGCAGCCGCAAGGGTTGGAAGTCACCACCACCAAGCAGGTCTTCTGGCTGATGATCACCGCCGAGCCCAGTTTCGCCGTCTATGAACCAAGCCCCGCGGTGGTGCTCGTCACCCGCAGCCAGGAAACCCTCAAAGAGGAAAGCAAGGGACAGGAACTCGAAGGCGTAGCTCACTACCGGACGCGCTACACCGGCTACAGCACCACACCCGCCACGGGGATTCTTTCCAACGTCCCGTTTTATCTCCTGCAGGGACGCCAGTCCGCCCAGCTGGCCGAAAAAGAGTTCCGCCGTCTGAGCGGTCTCCTGCCGGAGCAGAACCCCGTCCGCACGTTGCTCGAACAGGCGCAGACCTACCTCAACCTGGCGGAAGAGCAACTGCGCCAGGACTTCCGCAGTCCCAACATCGGCTTCTACGGCCGCACCGCCGCCCAACTGGCGGAAAGTGCCCGGGCGCTGCTCTACGGCCTCGCGCAGGAAACCGTCCTGCAACGGCTGGAAAGTGAAGTGGCCGGCCTGCGCAAACAGGTCGAGCAGCAAGAGGACACGCTCGGCGTCTCCAGCGAAGACCTGACCCGCCTGCGGGATGCCGTTACGCAACTGGAAACCACACTCGGCCAGGAACAACTCCACACCCGTGACATGGAAAGCCTGCTGCTCTCCCTGCGGGAACAACTCACACGCCAGGACGATTTGCTGAAAACCTCGCAAGCACAAACCTCGCAGTACCAAGCCGCCGTGGAAAGGGTCTGTTCGGTCTCGCAAGCGCACCTTGCGCCGTTCGGTTCGCTGCGCCTGAACGACGGTTTCTATAAGCTGACACTCCCCGCCGACCAGCTTTTCGAGAGTGGCAAGTTTGAACTGAAGGCTTCCGCACATGCAGACTTGGGCAAGATTGCTCTCCTCCGCCGCCTGCTCTTTCCCAACGCGGTGGTGCGCTACGAAGGCCACACCGACGCGCAAGGCTCGGCAGGCTACAACCAATGGATTTCCGAACAGCGCGCGCTTTCCGTCTATCGCTTCTTCCTGCAGGAAGAATTAGCGCAGACAACCACTCAAACAGCCCAAACAACAGATGAGGAACACCGCAAGCAGGCAAAAGAGATTCTGGGCAACGTGGACACCATGCTCCAGATGACCTGGAACGCCGTCCGCCAGCAGCCCCGGCGCCGGCAACAGTGGCTGGACTCACTCGAAGGCGTGGCTATCGGCAAGGGGGAGACCGAACCGCTGGCGCCCGGCAAAGGCCGCAATGCGCTCAACCGCCGCGTGACCCTTACCTTTGCCAATGAACACAACGTACAGGCAGGCCCACTGGCCTCTCTCTGCACAACCTTGATTCCGAAAGCTGCCGAAGAAAGTGCTGCAGAAGAAAAGGAGACGCCATGAAGAAAAAACTCCGCGTCGGCGTCCTCTTCGGTGGGCGTTCGGGCGAGCATGAAGTCTCGCTGGTTTCCGCCGCCTCCGTTTTGCAGGGGCTCGACCAGAGGAAATACGAAGTGGTGCCGATTGGCATCGCCAAAGACGGACGCTGGCGGCTGCCGCCAGCAACCCGGAAACTCCTTACTCACTCCGAACTCGGCAAGGCGTTGCAGACCGCCAAACCCGTACACCTCCCCGCCGAACCCGGCAGCGGGAGCAGCAACACAGCGGGCCTCCGTCTGGACGTAATCTTCCCCGTCCTGCACGGGACCTTCGGCGAAGACGGCACGGTGCAGGGTTTTCTGGAACTGGCCGACATCGCCTACGTCGGCGCGGGTGTGCTGGGCTCGGCGGTGGGGATGGACAAGGAGGTCCAGAAGCGTCTCTTCGAGCACGCCGGGCTCCCCGTGCTGCCCTACGTCAGTGTGCCGCGCACCACCTGGGAGAAACAACCGCGCAAGGTCCTGGCGGAAGTTCGCCGCCGCTTGCGCTTTCCGGTTTTTGTGAAACCGGCAACCCTGGGCTCCTCTGTCGGCATCTCCAAGGTGAACAAGGCCGGTGAACTGACCCAAGCCATGAACACCGCCGCGAAATTCGGACGGAAGATTGTCGTCGAGCGCGGACTCGACGCGCGCGAGATTGAGGTCTCCGTGCTCGGCAATGACGAACCGGAAGCTTCCCTGCCCGGCGAAGTCCTCCCCCAGCGTGAGTTCTATGACTACACCGCCAAGTATCTCGAGGACTCGACCGACTTCGCCATCCCGGCCAAACTGCCCGCTGCCACCGTGCGCCGCCTGCAACGGCTGGCGGTGGAAGCCTTCCGCGCCACCGAGTGCGAAGGCATGGCGCGGGTGGACTTCCTGCTCGCCAAGCGCGGCGGCAAAATTTACCTTAACGAACTCAACACCATCCCCGGCTTCACCGCCATCAGCATGTATCCGAAATTGTGGGAAGTGAGTGGCCTGTCCTACCGCAAGCTGCTCGACCGCCTGATCCAGCTCGCCCTGGAACGCCATCGCCAGAAGCGGCGCACCCGGTTTACCATTGCCCTGCCCCGCAAGCGCGGCGGCGTCCTGAAGGAGTAACGCGCGCGGAGAATTACTATGGACCTACTGAACCCGCCTCCGGTAAAACCGCCTAACCCCTGGCCTCTGCGCATCGGTATCGGCGTAGCGGTCCTGCTGATTATCGGCGGCGGGCTCTACTACCAGTTCCGTTATTACTCAGCGACGAAAACCGTGGAGAGCTTCATGGACGCGCTGGTGGCGGGCGACTACGAGCAGGCCTACAAAATCTGGCAGCCCGCCAAAAGCTACACCTACGGCAGGTTCCTGCGCGATTGGGGTGAGTTGAGCCGGTGGGGAAAGATTCGCAGCTACAAAATCGTGGATGTGCAGGGCGGCGGCAACCGCGCCGTGCGCTTCCCGGACGAGTTCACCGGCCGCTCGCGGACGATTGACCTCAAGGGCCGCTACTCCGGTGTCCTGATTGGAGTCAGCATCAACAACCGAGCCGAGCCGGAATACATCTGGGTGGAAAAGAAAGACCTGAGCCTCGCCTTCCCGCCCTTCTAGCAGCCACCCAGCCGAAGGAATTACCGCCATTACCGCTTCGCTGGCAACGCACCGAGCAGCTCTTCCCGCGTACACTGCGCCGTTCCCAGCTTCCCGACGACCACGCCGGCGGCAAAGTTGGCCAGTTCCGCCGCCTGACCGGCTTCCGCCCCCGCGAGGGTGGCCAGCGTAAGCGTCGAGAGTACGGTGTCGCCCGCGCCGGTCACGTCAAAAACTTCCGGGTGGCTACGGACCGCAGCCAGGTGGCCGTGGTCTTCCCCGGCAGAAACCCGCATACCTTCGCTCCCCAGCGTGAGGACCAGCATCTGGCAGGGGAACTCCGCCCGCAACGCCCCTCCGGCCAGTTGCCTGTCCCGCTCGGTACGGATGGGCCTGCCAAGTATCTCCTCTGCGCGCTGCCGGTTGACCTGCACCAGCCGAATCTCCGAACCCAGGCGGCGTCGGACTTTGAGGTCGAGAAACACCGGAACGCGGTTGCGCTCGGAGGCGGCCAGGACCTCTTCGAGCAGGTCGTCGCCCAGAACCCCTTTGTCATAGTCGGAGAGCACCAACGCATCCAGCCGCGGCAGAGAGCGCCGCACCGCGGCTATCAGCCGGGCCTGGTCGCGCGGCGGCAACGGTTCGGTATCTTCCCAGTCCACCCGGACGACGTGGTGGTTCTGCGCGATGATGCGCGTCTTGACCGTGGTGACCCGGTTGCGTATCGTCACCAGCGCCTCGCGGGCTCCCTTGATCTTTTTCAAATCCTTCCGCAGAAGCTTCCCCGCTGCGTCTGTGCCGGTGATCCCAATCGCCAGCGGTTGCGCGCCCAGCGCCGCCAGGTTTGCCACAACGTTGCCTGCGCCGCCCAGGCGATGGTCCTCCCCTTCACGCGCCACGCGGACCAGCGGCACCGGGGCTTCGGGTGAGAGGCGGGAGACGCTGCCCCGGATGAAGCGGTCGAGCATGAAATCACCCAGCACGGCCACGCGCTGCCCGCGAAAGCGGCGGACTATACCCGCGAGATTTTTCCTCTTACCCGGCATCGGTTTGGTTTCCTGAAACCTCTTGCAGCAACGAGTCGATGGCCCCCTGCACCTGTTCGACCCGAAGGGAAAGAATACACTCCGGCTGTTTGAATGCATAGCAGCGGTCGCCCCGGCAGGGGTTGCAGTCGTAGGGGTTCTGCACGATACGGTGGGGCGCGCGCCAGGGCCGCCAGACAACCGAGTCCGACGAACCATATAGCACTACGCTCGGCCGCTGCAAGGCAGCGGCAATATGTGCAGGCCCGCTGTCATTGCCGACAAAAAGTTCCGCGCCGTCAATCAACGCGGCCAACTCCGGTATTGAGAGTGGGACCAAGCGCGGCAACCGGCTGCCGTAGGCGCGGTCCACGGCGTCGAGCTTCCACTCCTCGCCGGACAGGCAGTCCAGAACCGAAGTGAGACCGTGCTTCTCTTTCAGGTAACGCGCAATTGCGCCGTAGCGTTCAAAGGGCCATTCCAAAGTGGCAAACCGGGCCACGGGAACCATCACCGCGTAGCGTTCCCCGGGAGCCAGCCCCGCTGCCTGCAACTTTGTGTGAATAACTCGCCGCGCATCCTCTTGCGGAACCAACACCATTGGTGGCACGTCGCCCGGCGGCAGCCCGGCCCACTGCAACGTCCCCAGCGGCACCTCCACACAATGGATTTTGTCATGACCAATAACTTCGCCCAGCGGTGGCGGCATAGCCGTGTAGGCAAAGCGATAGGGCAGCGGCCCGCCCGCCAGACGGTGTTCCGCCCCGCAAAACCAGGTCAGCAACGCGCTCATGGTGCCGCCATGCAGATTGACAACGAGGTGGAATTTTTGCTGCCGAACTTTCTTCCAAATCGCAAAGGCAGACAGCAACCCGCCGAGTCCGCCTTTCCGCAGCACAATCACCTCTTCCAAATCCGGGTTGCCCTGCAGGGCCGGCGCGAAATCTTCGTAGAGCAGGACGCTGAGACGCAGGTCAGGCCGCCACTGTTTCAGGCGGCGGATGGCAGGCGTAAGCAGCAGAGTATCCCCCAGCGAGCGCATCCGGACCAGCAGAACGCGCGCGTCCGGCGGCAGGTTTTCCAGAATCTTCCCGGAGGTTCCGGCAGCGGGTGACATGTGTTCAGGATTTGGCTTCTTCGATCAGCATCACGGGGATTTTATCGCGGACGGGATAGGTGCGCCCGCAGGAATCGCAGCGCAGGCCGGCGTCCTGTTCCACAGGACGCACCGGCGTTTTGCACTCCGGGCAAACCAGAAGTTTAAGCAAATCCGGGTTCACGGCCACGACAATCTTTCTCCGTACAGCGTCTTTCCACTCTACCACGCCCGCCTTTCGCCCTCAATTGACTGTGCTAGACTGTTGCCGCTGCGCACCCGAAACGAGGTAAACACGTGCCCGCACAGAAGCTCAACGGAACTGAAACCAGCAAGCAGATACGCGAAGACCTCCTCCCGGCCATCGAAGAACTCCGGCAGAAAGGCATCACGCCCGGCCTGGCCGCCGTCCTGGTCGGCGACAACCCGGCGTCGGAAATCTACGTCCGGGGAAAGATCCGCGCCTGCGAGAAGCTCGGGCTTTACAGCGAGAAAATCACCCCGCCCGACACCATCACCACCGATGAGCTGCTGACAATCGTCAACGACCTCAACCGGCGCGATGACATTGACGGCATCCTGGTGCAACTTCCCCTGCCCGACCAAGTGGACGCCCAGAAAATACTGCTGGCCATCGACCCGGCCAAAGACGTGGACGGCTTCCACCCGGTCAACGTCAGCGCGCTGGTGGCCAACCGGCCCGCCCTGCGCGCCTGCACTCCGGCGGGCATCATGGAGATGCTGCGGCGCTACGACATCGACCCCAAGGGCAAACGCGCCGTCATCATCGGGCGCAGCGACATCGTGGGCAAACCCATCGCCCTGCTGCTGCTCCACGCGCACGCCACGGTGACAATCTGCCACAGCCGCACGCAGGACCTGCCCGGGGTGGCGCGTGAGGCCGACATCCTGGTGGCCGCCATGGGCCGGACCGCCTTTGTGACCAAAGATTTCATCAAACCCGGCGCAGTGGTTATCGACGTGGGCATGAACCGCTTCGACGACCCAGCCACCGCCGAGAGCCTCTTTGCCAACCACCCCGAACGGCTGGCCAAGTTTCAGGAGAAGGGTTCCGCGCTGGTCGGCGACGTCCACCCCGACGTAGTGGAGGTAGCCGGTGCGCTTACGCCGGTGCCGGGCGGTGTAGGGCCGCTCACCATCGCTATGCTGATGGCCAACACCGTTACCGCAGCGGAACGACGCCGGGGAGACAACTGACTCCACCGCAGGGGCGCTATGCTTACGGTCGGCCTAACCGGAGGGATTGCAACGGGCAAGTCCACTGTGGCCGGACTGCTCGAAGCGCACGGCTGCCACCTCTTCCACGCCGACAGAATCGCCCACGAACAGATTGAGCCCGGCGGCCCCGCCTACGAGGCCGTAGTGGATTCGTTCGGCAAAGAGATTGTCAATTCCGACGGCGCCATCGACCGCACCCGGTTGGGAGCAATTGTTTTTGCCGACCCGGCCCGGCTCGAACACCTCAACAGCTTGATACATCCGCACGTCCTCGCACTCACCGAGCACGAGATAAAACAGTTCGAGCAGTCCCACCCCGATGGAATCTTTGTGGCCGAGGCCGCCCTGCATATTGAAATCGGCTACCACCGCCGCTTTGACAAGCTCATTGTCACCTGGTGTCCGCCCGAACAACAACTCGAACGGCTTCTGGCCCGCGGCCACCTGACCCGGGAAGCCGCCGAACAGCGGCTCCATTCCCAGATGCCCGCCGAGAGCAAGAAGGAGTATGCTGATTATCTGGTGGACTGCTCCGGCACGCTCGCGAAAACCGAAGAGCAGGTCGAACGCATCTATCAGGAATTGCAGGGGCTGGCACAATCGTCCCGGCCCGAAGGGTAACTGAAGGGGAGGAACCCATGCGAACCCGTCTTGCTTATTTGCTCCTGCTGGTCGTAGCAGCGGCCGCCGGCTTCTGGTATGCCGGGGTGACCGGCGTCGGACCGGACCTGGCACGCGCGCTCGGGGCCGGCCCGGCGGAAAGCGAAGCACCGCTGGTTCCGGCAGCGTTCGAAGAAACCTCCGTTCCCGACGGGGTACAGGTGGACTCCCGCCCGGTCAAGATGGACAGCGACGAGCAGAACAACGTCGATGTCTATCAGAAAACCTCGCCCGCCGTGGTCAACATCACCACGCAGGCGGTCGAACTCGACTTCTTCCGCCGCCCCATCCCGACAGGCGGCTCCGGTTCCGGCTTTCTGGTGGACAGCGAGGGCCACATCGTGACGAATAACCACGTGGTGGCCGGGGCGGATAAAATCCAGGTGACGTTTTCCGATGGGACCTCCAAAGAGGCGGAAGTCGTCGGCGTGGACCCGCTCACCGACCTGGCGCTGCTGCGCATCGACCCCGGCGGCAAACCGCTGCCCGCCCTGACGCTCGGCAACTCCGACAACCTGCGCGTGGGGCAGAAGGTGCTGGCCATCGGCAACCCCTTCGGGCTGCAAGGCACGCTCACCACCGGCGTCATCAGCGCGCTGCGCCGCAGCCTGGAAACCAGCACCAGCATCCTCGACGAAGCCATCCAGACCGACGCCGCCATCAACCCCGGCAACTCCGGCGGGCCGCTGCTCGACTCCCAGGGCCGCGTCATCGGCGTCAACACTATTATCCAAACCCCCTCGGGCGGGAGCGTGGGCGTGGGCTTTGCCGTTCCGGTCAACACAGTTAAATCCATACTCAGCGACCTGCTGGAGTTCGGGCGCGTCCGGCGGGGGTCGCTCGGCATCCGGGGCGCGCCGCTCGAGATGATGCCCGCGCTGGTGGACTACTTCGACCTGCCGATAGAGAAAGGCGTGGTCATCGGAGAAATTCAGCGCGGCAGCGCGGCGGAAAAAGCCGGACTGCGCGGCGGCGACCGGCTGGTCATGGTGGGACGCTACCGCTGGCCCATCGGCGGCGACGTCATCACCGCCGTGAACGGCAAGGAGGTAACCTCTCCGCTCGATATCAACCGCATCCTCTACAAAATGCGGCCCGGCACAAAGGTGCGGCTGGAGTACTACCGCGACGGGGAGAAGAAA
>CBDUYQ010000024.1:0-9534 GCA_965371475.1 uncultured bacterium | reverse complement strand
CGCGGACTTCGGGCGGACATCAGCGGTTATTTCTCCTTGGGCTTTTGAGGAAACGTTGCCGCCGACGGACGTTGCGGGACGTGGCACTGGCGGCAGCGCAAACGCTCCGGGTGGGTGGTGCTGATGACGTCCTCGCGCGCCTCGGGCGCATGGCAGGCCAAACACCTCTCGCGCAGCAGAACCGGGTGCGGCATCACCGGCGGCCCGTTGGGCTGGACCTTCCACGCACGTTTCACCGGCAATGGCAATCCGGTGACCCGGTTGGATCGAAAGACGCCGGGGGACTCCTCCAGCCCCTCTTCCCCGGCCACGTGACACTGGCGGCAACGGAGGCGGGTAGGGTGCGGCGTGAGCGGCACGCCCATGTCGGGGTCGTCATGGCAGATCAGGCATTCGTTCATGTCCGGCCCGGCATCGTGCGGAATGGTCGGGGGAGCGCCAAAGTAGAGCCGCCCGCGGCGTTGCTTCGGCTTCTTGGCGTCATCGCCGGCCAGCAGGTTCCCCGCCAGCAAAACCGCAAGGACAGTCAAAACGATTGCTGCGTAGCTCCGGCGCATCACGCCTCCACAGCGGCTATTCTTTCGACCCGCACGGCGCACTTCTTGTAATCGGGCTGCTTGGAGATGGGGCAGTAGGCGTCGAGTGTAACTCTATTAATCAGTTTCGACTCGTCGAAGAAGGGCACAAACACGGAACCGGGGACGGGTTTGCCGCGGTCGTCAATCCGGGCGGGCAACTCCAGCTGCCCGCGGCGGCTTACCACACGCACCGTTTCTCCGCTGGTAATACCCAAGCGGGTGGCATCGTCGGGATGGATTTCAACATACGCATTGGGCACAGCCTGGTGGAGCTGCTTGACGCGCCGGGTCATCGAACCGGTGTGCCAGTGTTCCAGAACGCGCCCGGTCACCAGCCAGAAGGGATACTCATCGTCCGGCGACTCGGCGGGCGGCTCATAGGGCCGGGCCCAGACCACCGCCTTGCCACCGGTTTTCTTTTGGTTGCCGTAAAAGGTATAACCCGCGCCGGCGGCCACATAGGGGTCGCTGCCTTCGATATAACGGTAGGCGGTGTCTTTGCCGTTCACTACCGGCCAGCGCAGGCCGCGGCTTTTGACGTAGGCGTCATACGGGGCAAGGTCGTGACCGTGGCCGAGGGTGAACTGGCGATACTCTTCGAAAATTTCCCTTTCGTAGTCCTCGCCGTAGTCGAACAATTTTCCGTAACCCATCCGCTTGGCGACTTCCATCAGTTGCCAGACATCCGGTGTGGCTTCGCCCGGCGGGTCAATCGCCTTGAACCACTGCTGCGTACGCCGCTCGGAGTTACCGAACATGCCTGTGCGTTCCACCCACATCGCCGAGGGCAGAACCACGTCGGCGATTTCCGTGGTCGGTGTCGGGTAAACGTCGGAAACGATGATGAACCGGTCCTCCTTGAGCGCGCCGTTGCGGTAGCGGTGCAGGTTGGGCATGGTGACCATCGGGTTGGTGACCTGAATCCACATGGTCCTGATGTCGCCGCGGTCGAGCGCGCGGAACATCTCCACAGTGTTGTAGGTCGGTTGGGCCGGAATCTGTTCGACCGGCACCTTCCAGATGTCGGCGGCAATCTTGCGATGCTCCGGGTTGGCCACTACCATGTCCGCCGGCAACCGGTGGGTCAGCGTCCCGACTTCGCGCACGGTCCCGCAGGCACTGGGCTGGCCGGTAAGCGAGAAAGGATTGTTGCCCGGCTTGCCTATTTTGCCGGTGAGCAGGTGGAGGTTGTTGACGAGGTTGTTAATCCAGGTGCCGCGCACGTGCTGGTTCATCCCCATGCACCAGAGCGAGACAATTTTCGTGCCGGGGTTGGCGTAGTATTCCGCCAGTTGCCGGATGGTGTCAGCCGGGACGCCGCTCATCTTCGCGGCCTTTTCGGGCGTGTAGGCTTTGAGGTAGACGCGGTAGTCCTCGAAGGTCATCGGGGCGGGCGCGTCCTTGAACTTGAAGTTGTCCTCCAGGCCGTAGCCGATGTTTTCCTTGCCACTCCGGAAAACGGTATGCCTCTCGAAAAATTCCCGGTTCGCCCGGCCGCTCTCGATAATAAGGTGGGCGATACCGTTGGCCAGCGCCAGGTCCCCGTTGGGATTGAAAGCAATGAATTCGTCGGCGTACTCGGTGGTGGGCGTCCGCCGGGTTCCCATTTCGATAATCCTGACCCGGGGGCGGTTGCGCCGGTTTTCCAGGATGCGCGAGAACAGCACGGGGTGCATCTCAGCCATGTTGTTGCCCCAGAGGACAAAGACGTCGCCGGCTTCGAAGTCGTCGAAACAACCCATCGGCTCATCCATTCCGAAGCTGGTGATGAAACCGGTGACGGCCGATGCCATGCACAGCCGGGCGTTGGACTCGACGTTGTTCGAGCCGATACCGGCCCGGAACCACTTGCTGGCAATGTAACCGTCGGAAATCGTCCACTGGCCCGAGCCGTAAATGGCCACGGCGTTGGGGCCGTGCTTTTCGATGGTGTCCTGGTAGCGGGCGGCAATCAAGCCAAGGGCGTCGTCCCAGGAGGCGCGCTTGAGACCGGCGGCGGTGCGAATCTGTGGATAGAGCAGACGGTCTTCGCCGTAGAGGATGCCCGGCAGGCTGTAACCCTTGATGCAGAGCAGGCCCTTGTTGACCGGGGCCAACTCGTCCCCGGCGACGGCCAAGACCTTGCCGTCTTTTGCGCCGACCATCACGCCGCAGCCGACGCCGCAGAACCGGCAAGGGGCCTTGGTCCAGGTCAGGCGCGGATCGAGCCCCGGCCCGGTGGCCGGCTGCATCCCGCCTTCCTGCCCGAACAACAGTTCGACCGGGACGAAGGGAACCCCGCCGGCCAGCATGGTCCCCAGCCCAATCTGCCCGGCGCGGGCGATGAACGTGCGGCGATCTAGCTTTTTCATGGTACTGGCTCCTTGTCCTGCACCACTTACTGCCCGTAGCGTTCCTTGTAAAACTCCATAATCTTCTTTCGCTCCTCCGGGCTCAGTCCCTTTATCCACCTGTGTTCTGCGCGGGCCAGAACTTCTTCCGTTACGCCCGGCAGCAACTCTTCCGCCATAGGCAGAAACTTGGAATAGAAATTTTTGGCGACCTCGTAGAAGCCGTGCCACTGGGTGTAGTCCGGCCCCATCATGGCGGTGCCCATGCGCGCGCGGCGGCCTTCGTGGTGCCAGAGTTCGAAGAAGATGTATTCGAGTTCCTCATCGAAGGGCGTGGCGGTGAGTTTTTCCGCCTGGTAGAGCTTGTTCATGATTTCCTGCGCCGGACGGGCAAACTTTTCGTTGTAAAGCTGGATGGCGCCTTCGTACTGCACATAAAAGTTCTCGACCCAGCTACTCTGGTGACAGGCCATGCATACATCCTGCATGCGAGCCCGCCGCTCTTCCCAGTTTTCCAGTTTCACCGAAATCACCGGCCGGAGCGTGTAGCTGATGCGGGCGCCTACGTCGTGGGTCACCGGCTGGTTTTCGGTGGCGCTCATGTGGCAGGTGGAACAGGTGGGTGCGGCGGAGTAGTCTTGCCCCACAACCCAGGTGCGGGCGTTGAGGTTCATCTTTTCCCGGTGGGCACGGTACTGCACGCCGTGCTTGGACTCGTTGTAGATCTCAATCTGCGGATGGTCGGGCCCCATGTGACACTTGCCGCAGTTTTCCGGCTGCCGCGCCTGCGCCGAACTGAACCCGTGGCGTCCGTGGCAGGCTGCACAGGTGCCGCGGCTGCCGTCGGGGTTGACCCGCCCAATGCCGCTGTTGGGCCAGGTGGCGGCGTCGAACTTGCCATCGCCGAGGTAAACCACCTCGCTGCCGTGGCACTGGCGGCAGCCGTTGATGACGGCGGGGCCGCCTTCGACCACCTCGCCGAGGAAGTTATCGAGTGAGCCGATAAACTGCGCCGCCCGGGAGTGGTGGCTGGCCTCGAACTCTTCCGTTTCCCGCTCGTGGCAGCGGGCGCAGTAGTTGGGGGTTACGATGACGGCAATCTTCATCCCATAGTGTTCAAAGGTGGCCGGGTCGTCCTCGTCGGCTTCGTGACAGGAAAAACAGTCCACCCCTTCGCTCGCGTGCGCACTCTCTTCCCACTGGGCGACCAGGCCGGGGTTGGCCGGCTCGTGACAGGCCAGGCAGTTACCGCCTTCTTCTGAAACCTGTGGCGGGGCTTCGGGCGACTGGGCAGCCTGTGTTGGCAACACCAGACAAGGCAAAACCGTCAGCAGGAAAATCCCCAAGGAAAAACTTCTCACAACAAAGGTACGCCCCATGACACTCCTCCCTTCTTTGAAGCTAAGGGAAACCATACTCCGATTCGCCCGGTTACATCCAGCCCAATTACGCCCCGTAAAAGCCCTGCTACCTAGGCAGTCAGAATCTTGGCGGTCAATTCATCCATGACAGCATGCAGGCGCTCGTGTGTGCCCGCGCCCATCTTCTCGATTTCCGCCTTTTCAAACTCCCGGACCAGATCCGCCTGCTCCTCTGCTGTCAAAATGTTTTCGGCCATCACAAACAAAATGTCGTTTTCTTTCTGGATGTGCTGGCGCAGCAACGTAATATAGCCCCGGACGGCCACGGCCCAGCGCGCACCGGCCTCCTTGTCCCCTCCGGCGTAGGCTTCACCCGCGTCGAGCATCTGCCGGACGAAGGAGCGGCCCACGTCATGCTCGTGCAACATCACTCCGATAGGCCCGCCGTCTCTGGGTATGCCTTTCTTCTCCAGCAGCGGGAAGAGCAGATCCTCCTCCTTGCCGTGGTGGCAACGGTCGGCGAACATCCGGAAAAATTCGAGTAACCCGGAAAGAGTTTCCGGCTCGACGGGCTCGCTGCGGTCGAGAAGTTCGGCCACCTGTTCGGCGACCTCCAGCATGCGCAGAATGGCGTCGTGCTCCTGGCGCAACATGTCGGTAGCGGTATTCATTTGATATCTCCTTGCTGCAATTTTTTCAGGACCTGACCTGCCTCATCAAAAAAGAAAACTCATTGCCACAAAGGCGGCAAATACAACCGAGAGCGCCATTTCGTTCCATCCCAGCCGCCGCAGGGCAAAGCTGCCGGTGTCGTGCAGTCCCCAAGCGGCCCGCAACGAGGCCAGCGCAAACGGCACCACCACCAGCGGCACTACCCACCGGGCAAACACCAGCGCCACCACAAACAGGAGTACCAGCAACTGGAAACACATGGAGCAGCCCGCTGCCCGGGCCTCTTCCGGGTGGTGCATTGCCAGACGAGTACGAATGCGCGACTTGATGTAAACGATGCCGGAGCCGAAGAAGGCAGCATTCAGTACCCAGACCAGCAAACCGGTGCTGTCCACCCCGCCGGTAGCCGCCACCCAGGCAACCAGCGCGGAGAGCGTCAGCCCGACCGAGCCGAAAACTTCGGCAACCATATCGCGGTCGGCGCCGTGCCGGCCCTGCCATACCCGCAAGGCGAAAAAGAGTCCGCCCAGCAGCGCCAGCCAAAACAAAGCGTAAAGTTCATATACGAAAACCAGCACGAAGCCCGTCACCGCGACCGCCTCTGCGTACACCAAAAACGATAGCCAGACACGTTGCCGGGCGGGATGCCCGGCCCGGTGGTTGGCCATGGGGATCAACAAGAGTTCGAGCGGATACCGGCCAATAAAAACCAGCAACACGGCTACGAGAGCCAGAAGGACTTCGGGTGTCAATTGTCTCGTGATGGCGGCAGCAGTCAGAAACGGAATCAGGACGATGACCCACGCGCCGTGCTCGCGTGGGAGAAGCAAAGACCTTCCCCTTTGGGCTTCATCGTGTGCTGTAGTGCTCAGGCTTTGCGGATGGCTGTAGGCTGCCAAAGCCAACTCCTCTTAGCTGCCGGGCAACCACTTCCTGCGTTCCTGTCGCCACCTAAAGGTCTGGCAGAGAGGATATGGAAGCCCTCAATCAGGGTAATTGCAACTGACAGGCCAAACTCCCGTGAGGCCAAACCATTGAAAACCAACTGGTTACGTCAATCGAATTACTGATCAAGGCAGTGGATTTCTCCCCCAACTGGGTGTTTTCACCGCCTCGCTGTGCCGAAAAGCCGATGCCAAAAAACTCTGCATTTGCTAAACTGGAAAGGAATTTTCCGGGGTGAACTATGTACTTTCAACAGTTTTATCTTTCCTGTCTGTCACACGCCTCCTACATGCTGGGGTCCGAGGGCGTGGCGGTAGTGGTGGATCCGCAGCGCGACGTGGACATCTATCTGGAAGAGGCCGAGCGGCAGAACCTGAAAATTCAGCACGTGGTCGAAACCCATCTGCACGCCGACTTTGTCTCCGGGCACAAAGAGCTGGCCGAACGTACCGGGGCCACCATTCACCTGGGCGCGGCCACCGAGACAGAGTTCCCGCACAACGGAGTGAAGGACGGCGACGAAGTGCCCTTCGGCCATTGCCTTCTTCGTTTTCTGGAAACCCCTGGCCACACCCCGGAGAGTATCAGCGTTTTAGTTACCGACCCCGAACGTTCCCCCGCCCCCTGGGCCGTGCTGACTGGCGACACGTTATTCATTGGCGAGGTGGGCCGCCCCGACCTGGTCCCCGGCCACACTCCGCAGGAGATGGCCGGACAACTCTACGACAGCCTGCACAACAAATTACTTACGCTGCCGGACAGCGTCGAAGTCTATCCCGCGCACGGGGCAGGGTCTTTGTGCGGAGCCAACATCAGTTCCGAACGCTCCTCCACGATGGGGGAACAGAAGAAGACCAACTACGCTTTGAAGCCGATGACCCGGGAAGAGTTCGTACAGATGCTTACCACGGAAATCCCGCTTCGGCCCGACTTCTTCTTTCGCGATGCGGCACTCAACCGCGCCGGGGCTCCCGCGCTGGCCGACCTGCCCGCTCTCAAAGCGCTTCCGCCCAAAGACGTCCAATCCCGGCAAGACAGCGGTGCCGTGGTACTCGATACCCGTCCGCCCGCCCAGTTCGGCGCCGGGCACGTGCCGGGCTCAATAAATATTTCTCTTTCCGGCCAGTTTGCCACCTGGGCGGGCACTGTGCTTGGGCTCGATACACCGATTCTCCTGGTGGCCGAAGACACCGGCCGGGCGAAAGAATCACGCCTGCGCCTGGCCCGTGTGGGCATTGAACATGTTGCCGGCTACCTTGATGGCGGAATGGACGCCTGGGAACAGGCGGGGTTGCAGACCGGCACCGTGCAACAGGTCTCGGTGGAAGAATTGCACAAGCTGATAACCGACTCTCCGGAGAACCTGCAAGTTGTAGATGTTCGTGCGCCCGGCGAATGGGTGGGCGGTCACATCGAGCGGGCAAAGCACCATCCCCTCGACAGACTTCTCTCCCCGGCGGTTCCTGCTGCGCAAGCCGACAGGCTGACGGATATTGATGCTTCCAAGCCGGTCGCCGTGCATTGCCAGGGAGGCTATCGCAGCTCTATCGCAGTTGGACTACTGGAGCGCGCTGGGTTCGAGAAGATCATGAACGTCTCCGGCGGGTTCGATGCGTGGACCAAACAGGGGCTCCCCTCCAAGGTCGAATAGAACATTGGCAGCTTCGCTTCGCAAGTACCCCCATATTTTCTATTGTTTCCGCCCCATCTTGGCGAGAAGTCCTCTCTTGCTCTGTTGGGCTACCGTATCGTCGGAATTAGTGACTAACACTCGTTCACAACAATCGATTGCTTCCAGGACCTTTCCCTGTGCTTCGAGCGCTCCGGCCTTGCAGTTCAATGCTTTGGGATAATCAGACTGGAGAGCCAAGGCACGGTCGTAGCATTTAATAGCTCCCCCCAAGTTACGCAAATGCGCCAGGACACAGCCCTTTCCGCACCACGCGGCGGCGCTTTCCGGATTGATAGCCAGTGCTCGGTCATAGCACTGCGAGGCTTCCTGGTTCCGACCGGTGGCGAAGAGCAGGTTCCCTCTGGCGGTCCATGTTCTTTCTTGTTGTGGATTGATTTCCAAGGCACGGGCGTAACACTCCAATGCATCTGTGTTCTGCCCGAGTTTCAATAATGCGCCCGCCCGATTATGCCAAGCCTCCGAATAATCCGGAGCGAGGGCCAGGGCACGGTCGAAACACTGGGCGGCTTCCGGGAAACGCCTCAAATTCCCAAGGACACACCCTTTGTTGTACCAGGTGATGGCTGATTCCTGATTGACAGACAAGATGTGTTCGAAACAGCCCAAAGCTTCCTGAAATCGTCCCCTGGCTTGCAGGGCTTTCCCTCTGGCAAGGATTGCCCAGACTCGTAGTTGGTCTGGGCTTGGAATGGTTTCAGAGGCGGCGCCACAGGAAGGGCATGTGTAAACGGCTACCGCATTATCTTGACTATTGTTGCCGCTGACCCGGCGCAGCGCGGCGTGGCGCTCATTCACCTCGGCGTTGCACCCACGGCACGTCATGGTTTAAGCCTGCCAGACACCTTTGGGCTTAATTGGAGCCTGCCTCAACAGCCGAGTTGCCCTCCGCTTTCGCTTTGGCCTCCAACTCATCGGCGATTTGAGAAAACCGGACAGCCACTCTTTCCACCAACTCGATGTCATCCGCAATTTGCTCCCAGGCCTCATGGTCAATGAACTGGCAGGGGAAAGCCTCCTCGCGGTAAATCTGGGCGACGTAGTCCCCCAGGAGACAACCCTCGCACTTTTCAGTTCTCAGCACTTGGGCTTGTATGCAACCAAAGCTGACATCAAAAGTGTTGGTTAAACCGTGTCGGCGAATGTTTTCGGCTTCTGAGCGAAGGATCCGGGCCACTACCTGCTTGGATGTTATTGTCATGGCAACCTCCGTCGTCCTGGCAACTCCTTGCAATCAAGTCACTATCAAAATGCTCCCTGGCTCCCCATACATTCCACACAGGCATCGTCGGAAGGTTTCGGGACGGCAGGAACCTTGAACTGAGGTATCCCCAAGCTTACCCTTTCGTGCGTGGAGACTGCTGCGGTCAGTGTGGCCAGCTCCCGGTAGAAACCCGGGGGCGCCATGCGGAAAAGCAAGCGGGAAAAAGCGGGAACCCACCACCCCACGTGCTGCTGAAAGAAATCCCCATAGGCGTCACGGGAAACTTCATACCCTTCCCCGTTCCCCGTCTCATGGGCGTCAACCTGTTTGGCCAACAGCAGGTAAAGAAACTCCGTCACCGCTGTTATGTGATCCATACGTTCTCCGGCCTGGTTGGCCACCTGCACTCCAAAGGCCCGGTAGAACCCTGCGACATCGGCAAAGCGCTGGCAGCGGAACACCAGTTCGGTATTAGGTTCGTACTCGACTTCGCACGACGGGCATATCGTAGAGCCGCCGGTCACACCGAACAACCGGCGATACGTTGATTCGATACTCTCGAACTCGGAATCGAGTGCGGTGAAGAGCTTCTCAGGATACAAGTCTTGCGGAGACACCTCGCCCGGCCCCAGTTCTGCCTTCTGCTGCTCCTGCCGCAGGAGGGCCGCCGCGTTGATGGTCCTTTCCCGAAAGGCCGGATCCATGATTGTTTGAAACCTTTCGCGGTGGAAAGGGTCCACATAGGCCGCCGAGA